>WFSH01000139.1 GCA_015486145.1 Mesoaciditogaceae bacterium | reverse complement strand
TAGTTGCTTGGAGATCCTGAATAGTTCCTTCGGAACTTTCAGGATGACGTTAAGGTCAAAGACTCCAAATAAAAGAACGAATCAGTTTTGACAAGGCTTCAAAAAGATTACACTCACCGCTTGTAAAGCGGTACTAAAATGTCAAAGAATGTGTTATTTAAAAAATACTACCCACACTATCGTGAAGAGATCCCATTCTTTAACATTAGAATGCCGTTTTGCAAAAAGGGAAAAGACTTTAATTTTTTTCACAAACTATTAATTTCACGATATCTGAAAAAAGGTTTTTCTCTTCTAAAATTTTGAATCCAGAGTTTAGAATGTTCGCTTTTGTCTTTCTTATCACACTAGTTCCAACAAGTGACTTAACCACGGGGTTTAACATATAAAGTGGTACGTTGTTGATCCATTTATCACTTCTCATGTGTTCAAGAAAAATGGCTTTACCATTTGGCTTAAGAACTCTCCTAGTTTCTTTAAATCCGGAAATCGGGTTGGGAACGGTGCAAAAAACAAAGGTTGCCACGACAAAGTCAAATGCATTTTCGGGAAAATTCATATTGGATACGTCCATTTTCATAAGTTTTATTCTTTTGTTTTGATATTTCTTGGATCTTAGAATTGCCCGTTCCAACATTCCTCGACTAAAGTCTATTCCCACAACATCCACGTTATCGGGATAGTAAGGTATGTTTTTGCCTGTTCCCACACCAATTTCCAGTACTTTAGCATTTTGTGGAATCATTTTAAAGAGCAAGCTGCGCCATTTTGAAAAACTCCTTTTTTCCAAGAAACTTTCGAAGAAATCGTAAAATTTCGAAAATAGGTCATATTTGACGTAAGTTTTCATCGTTTATGCTTCAGTGATCGTTTTTTTCATCTCTTCATATTCTTGAAGGGTTATTTCACCTTTGGCGTATCTTTCTTTGAGAATTTCAAGGGCTCCCTTGGCTTTAGATTCAGGACTAGTTTGATCATTTGTCATACTTCCCATTTTTCCTCTTTTCATTTTTCCCATGTGCTGGCATCCGCCTTTTTTCATATCCATATTTTTTCCTCCTTTCATCATGTCACTATTTGGCATGTGATGTTTGTGATCGTGAATTTTTGATTGGGGTATTTCATTATTTTCAGTGTATTTTTGAGGTTCCTTTTTAAAAGTATTGGCACAAGATTGGGAACAAAAATAGTAGGTTTTCCCTTTATGTTCAAGGGTGACTTGAGCCTCTTGTGAAGTCAACAACATACCGCATACAGGATCTTTGTACTTCGTCAAACTTTCCATTTTTCTCACCTCAGTTTTTTATTGTTGGTCATATTCTTCGAGCAGCTCTGAAATTTTATTCACTTCATCTATTTTTGAATTTAGGGCATTCAAAGCACTTTTCACATCTATTTTTTTATCGTTTGCAAAAGTTTCAAGTGTTTCCATTTTAGAACAGCATGCATTGAACCCCAATTTAAAAAGCTCTGGCTCCAAAGATGGATCCATATCCATGATCTCTTTGAGTGTCATTTTTTCTTTAATATGTTGAAGTTTCATTTTGAACACCATCCTTTCCACATGATTTTTCCTTTCATTAAAAATCTCTTTCGAGATATTTTTTTATTTGTTGTGTCCGTAACGGTACCTGTCATGCCCGACCATTCACAAATTGAGTTTCCATTTGCCAATCATCTGTTTAAAAAGTATTACCCGTAAAAGTGTTTATTCTATTTTTGTAAGTTTGTACCCTGCATCTTCAATTGCTTGCCTAAATATGTCAAATGGAATTTCTTTTTTCGTTTTTACTTCTGCGGTACCCTTTTCAAGATCAACTGAGGCACTTTTAACCCCTTTTAGGCTCTTTAGAGCTTTTTCAACATGCATTTTGCAATGCTCACAGGTCATCCCTTCAACGTACAATTTCATATTTCAACATCTCCTTTCAATTTCACACCTTTAAGTCTTAAAGCATTTGTCACCACCGTAACCGATGAAAATGCCATTGCCAATGCGGCTATCATGGGATTGAGAGAAATTCCAAATGGAACGTAAAGAATACCAGCAGCTATGGGAATTCCTACAATGTTGTAAAAGAATGCCCAGAAGAGATTTTCTTTGACATTTTTTATGGTTGCGTTTGAGAGTTCGATTGCCTTTACCAAATTTTTGAGGTTATTTTTCATCAGCACGACGTCTGCAGTTTCCATCGCTATATCCGTCCCAGATGAAACAGCTATGCCTATATCTGCCTTAGCAAGAGCTGGGGAGTCGTTTATCCCATCTCCTACCATTGCGATTTTGAAGCCTTTTTTCTTCAATTCTTCCACGACTTTTGCTTTTCCATTCGGCAACACTTCAGCAAAGAAATCATCTATCCCAGCTTGTTTTGCTATGATTTGTGCGGATTTTTTGTTGTCCCCCGTCAACATATAAACCTTTTTTCCCATTTGTTTTAACGATTTGATCGCATTCACGGCAGTTTCATTTATGCGGTCAGATATACCAAATAAACCTATGACATTTCCGGCGTACTCGACAAGTACGGGGGTTTCGCCTTTTTCAGTTATTTCTGAAAGACTTTTTTCAACTTTTGGAGTCGCTTTGACAAGCTTTGTATTTCCAATTCTCACCATTTTTCCCATGACCTTACCCGTTATACCTTTTCCGGGAATTGCCTGAAAATTTTCAACTTCGAATAGTTTGTCTGAATTGTAAAAATTCACAATCGCTTTATCCAACGGATGAGAACTTTTTCTTGCCATTGATGCCGCTATTTTCAACAGGTCATTTTTTGAAATCTCAATGGGTACAACTTCAGAAACCGTAGATTTTCCATACGTGATCGTGCCCGTTTTATCAAACACAAAAGCACCTATTTTTCTCAGTGTTTCCAAGGCCTCTCCGCTTTTGAACAAAACTCCATTTTCAGCGGCTTTTCCACTTCCTACCATTATTGCCGTCGGTGTAGCCAAGCCTAAAGCACATGGGCATGCAATGACGAGAACAGCTATACTCATGGTAAGTGCAAAAACGAATCCCAAGCCCAAAAACAGCCATATTACGAACGTCAATACCGCGATACCTATGACTATTGGAACAAAGTATCCACTCACAATATCTGCAAGTCTCGCAATAGGTGCTTTGGATGCTTGTGCATCTCGAATGAGCTTTATTATTTGAGAAATTACCGTGTCTTTTCCCACTTTCTGTGCTTCTATTTCCAGCGTGCCATTGAGATTAACGCTACCGGCTGATACTTTTGTGCCCTTGAATGCATCTATCGGAATAGGCTCGCCAGTTAACATAGATTGATCTATAGAACTTGAACCATTCAGGACCACGCCATCAACTGGAATTGCCATTCCAGCTTTGACGAGAACCACATCTCCAACTTTTATTTTTTCCACAGGCACATCCCTATATGAATTTCCATCTTTCACAATGGCTATCTTAGGTCTTAAATTCATGAGCTTTTTTATTGCCGTAGATGTTCTTGACTTAGATAAATTTTCAAAGAATTTTCCAAGCGATATCAGAGCTACGATCACTCCTGCTGTGTCTAAATAAAGCCCTGAAACGTATTGTGGATGTCCAGAGAATATTTCGAACGTTGAAAATAAGCTGTAAACGATGGCAGCTCCAGTTCCGAGCCCTACAAGAGTATCCATGTTGGGATCACCTTTGAAGAGCAACGGAATGCCCTTCACATAAAAATTCCTTCCGACTATGATTATGGGGATGACGAGCAGCCACTGTACAATTGCAAAATTGATGGGAAAAGTCTGAGGAGATATTATTGCCGGTAAGGTGAAATTAAAAGTGTGTGCTATGGAAATGATAAGCAAAGGTGCAGCAAGGGCAGAAGAAATGATAAATCTATTTCTGAAGTTCTTCACAACTTTTTTTCGCTTTATCTCATCACGATCATAAGTGTCATCTAAAATGGCTGTGGCTTTGTATCCTGCTTTTTTGACGCTTTTTTCCATTTCTTTAACTTTGACAGACTTGGGATCGAATTTTACAACCGCCTTTTCATCCATAAGATTGACCGAGACAAAAGAGATTCCATCCAGTTTTGTCAGTGATTTTTCAACTGCTCTCACGCAGGAAGCGCACGTCATACCTTCTATATCCAATTTAATTTCTTTTTCATTCTGTGTTTTCTGCATAATTTTCACTCCTTTCGTGCTACTACTTTTTGCTTATCCATCCCCCTGGGGTGGGTCATACTTAATATAGAATAATATTATTTCCTTTCAATTAACAAAAAGAGTTTTTTTTGTAAATTCCATATAAGACTCGAAAAATTGAACTGCTTGAAAAGCGGTACTAAAATGTTAAAGAACATCGTTATTCGAAAAATGTTATCCACACGATCGTGAAGGGAACCAAAATGTACGAGGAGTTTTGAGTGGGTTTGTGGTATCATAAATATGGCTACTTAAGAATGCCAGAAGTGAGAAGGGAAGGCTTACGGATGTCTGGTGTCAAAAGGATTAAGAAATCTGAAAATAATACAAAGAAAGTTCACAAGCATGAAGATGCTCTAAGACTTTTAAAAATTGCTTGTGGCCATCTTGAAGGAGTTATCAAAATGGTGGAGGATGAGAGATATTGCATCGATATTTCCACTCAGCTACTCGCTGTTATATCACTTTTAAGAAAATCCAACACCATGGTGATAAACAAACACATAGAGACATGTGTACGAGAGGCTGTTGAAACCGGTAACGTCGAAGAGAAGTTGAAAGAATTAAAAGAGATTATGACCTATGAAGAGAAAAATCGTTAAGAAATAAAAGAGCGAGAATTCTCGTCCGCATCAAAGTGTTTTTACTTGCTAAAATGTATTTATTTGTGGGAAAAGAAATAAAAGTCAGCTGTTTGGTGAAAGAACAACAAACCTAAAAACACACAAAGCCGCCGAAATGGCGGCCTTGCGATTGCTCATTCAATCCAACGTCAAGTGGTTTAAGCAGAAAATTCTACAAACTCATCTTTTGAGGTGCCACAAATTGGGCATTTGTCCGGGATTCCCTCACCTTCATAAGTCCAGCCACAAACTGGACAGATGTAAATTTTTTCGGCTGCGTAATCCTTTCCCTTTTCAACGAATTCTTTCGCTTTCATGTACATCTTTTGATGTATTTTCTCAGCTTCTAAAGCGAAATGAGTGGAACGTGTTGCTTCTCTTTCTCCTTGAAACTCGGCAGTGTTGTTGTAAACTGGGTACATTTCTTCAATTTCAAATGTTTCTCCATCTATGCCTTGCTGAATGTTATTTGCCGTATCGCCGATAAGGCCCAAAGCTTTGTAATGATTTCTTGCATGAACGAATTCTGCGTAAGCGATCGCTTTGAACATGTTGGCGAGTTTTCGGAGTCCCTTCTTTTTCGCTTCTTCGGCAAAAATGGTATACCTCATGTGTGCTTGAGACTCACCGGCGAATGCCGCTTTCAAAAATTCTTCGGTCATCTTTTTCATACTCATTCCTCCTCGTTACCGGGTGTTGATGTACGCTGTCCAAGCTCCCTGTCAAGCATGTAAAGTCCGTTTGGTGAATTCTTGACAAAATTGATCTTGTCAACGATCTCAGACGTGTTTGCTTCTTCTTCAACCTGTTCGTTGATGAACCACTGCAAAAGTGCCAAAGTGGCGTGATCTTTTTCTTCAATGGCAAGATTTGCCAAATTGTGTATCAAAGAGGTTATATACTGTTCGTGTTTGTAAGCGTCTTCAAAGACCTCCAATATGGAATTCCATTCTTTTTGGGGTTCCTTGAGGCTCTTTAACACCACCCTTGCTCCTCTTGTGTTCATGTAGGTATAGAACTTCATCGCGTGACCTAATTCTTCTTGATATTGAATTTCCATCCATTTAGCCGCGCCTTTGAATTTTTTAGATTCAAGATAAGAAGCCATTGCGAGATAAAGGTACGCCGAATAAAATTCTTCGTTTATCTGTTTGTTTATAGACTCTGCCATTTTTTCACTTAAATTCACTCAACTCATCTCCTCCATAATCCGTGCAAATTACAATACTCACGTGCCTGTAGATCTTCAACATTTGCGGCATCTACATCAAAAACAGCTTCTGGGCTATCACCAGGTTTCAAAAATTGTCTGTAGGATTTTCCATCCGCGATCAATTCTATCCACTCAATGTAATGCTTCTCTTCCATTGGATGAGGCACACTACCAACTTTCACTTTGACTTTGCCATTCATTTTTTCAATTACTGGAACGTGTTTTTCTTTTGCTGAATCCGCCGTTTTTTCTTCATATAATTTCATCGGTTGTCCGCAACAAACGAGTTCTCCTTTTCCTTCGTGTAGAACTTCAACGATGTTTCCACAAATTTCGCACTTGTAGATTTGCTTTTTTTCCGTCATTACATATCACCTCCGAAAAATGTAAAATTTTTACGCTTTCTTGTGGCAAAGCCACCAATCAAAACATTTAATTTCTCCCCTTGCTTGTGCTTCTTCTCTTTGCTTGATTTCCTCAAACGAAGAGGCTGGGCCAACTATAACATCATCTTTCACTATTTCATTGTTTGGCCAATTTGCTGGGATCGCCACACCTTTTTCCGTCGAAAGTTGAAGTCCCTTTACCATCCTGAGAATTTCGCTCATGTTTCTACCGAGTTCTTGTGGATAGTAGAGCATGGCCCTTATAACGCTGTTAGGATCGACAATGAAAACAGCTCTCACCGTGTTTGTGCCCATAGCAGGATGGATCAAGCCAAGCGTGTTTGCAACTCTTCCGGTATCGTCCGCTATTATTGGAAATTCGATGGAATAGTCCAAATTTTCTTTGATCCACTCAACCCATTTGATATGTGAGAAAACTTGATCGATACTCAAACCGATAAGTTCACAGTTGATTTTTTTGAAATCCTCGTACTTCGTTTGGAAAGCTACAAACTCTGTCGTGCATACGGGCGTAAAATCAGCAGGATGACTGAAAAGTACGAACCATTTCCCTTTAAATTCTTCTGGTAAACTCTTCTTGCCATGTGTCGTTTGAACCTCCAATTCTGGAAATTTCTCACCTATAAGAGGCATTTTCTTTTCTTCCATGTTCTTCACTCCCTTCAAAATTTAACGTATTTACAACTTTCATGGCTTTTAACAATTTCATTCGCCAATGTATTCAAAGATTTGAAATCTTCCGCTTTTGGATATCCCTTGATGAGAATTGGATCTAACATTTTTGCTTTAAGATTTGATGTCAATGTTTTGGCTTGATTCACACTTTGCCCGGCCCAACCATAGGATCCTATAAAGGTACCGAATTTTACTTTGGGCCTGATGGCGTTTATGAAAGATAAAACGTAAGCCGCTGTGGGGTGAAGACCCACTAAAACGGTTGGAGATGCCACTACTATGGTTGCGGCATCCACCAAAGACATGGCTATTTCTCCTATGTCTGAGGTTATGACATTGTAAGGTCTCACCTTCACGCCTCTACTCATCAAAGCTCCCACAAAATAATCGACTATTTTTTCCGTGCTGCCGTGCATTGAAACATAAGGTATGACGACTTTGTTTTTCACATCTTCTGAAACCCATTCTTTGTAGGCATTCAATATTAAATCCGGTTTGTCATAAACTTGCCCGTGGCTGGGGGCTATGAAATCAACATCGTATTTCTCAATTTTTTTCAAATTATTTCTTATGGGGAATCTGAAAGGCATCATAATTTCAGCGTAGTAACGCTTTGCATCCTCAATTGCTTTGGCTTCGTTTCTAACAAACAAATCACTTGAGGCTATGTGAGAACCAAAAAAATCACAGGTAAACATAATTTTATCTTCAACGAGATATGTTGACATCGTTTCTGGCCAATGGACCCATGGTGTGAACACAAACTGGAGAGTTTTGTTTCCCAAAGACAAACTCTCTCCATCTTTGATCGTTATGAATTTTTCATCGTCTATCAAAAGCAGGTCTTTTTCAAATTCTTTACACTTTTCGTTGGTAACGACTTTTGCCATTGGGTACGCTTGCAAAACTTTGGGTATTGTCCCAGAATGGTCTTGCTCGGCGTGATTCGAGACGACATAATCAATGTGTTTTACGTTCAATTCTTTCAAATTTTCAAAAAGTTCATTTTGTTTTTCTGGCTCAACGGTATCTATTAAAGCAGTTTTTTTGCTGCCTTTTATTAAGTAGGAATTATAGCTCGTTCCATCGGGCAGAGGTATTATCTCGTCGAACAAGGTCCTATCCCAATCTATAGCTCCCACTTCATAAACATCATTTTTAATCTTTCTGACCGCCATTTTCACCCTTCCTTTCATCCGTAGATCTTCCTCGTTTTTTCATGGATTCTTTGCACTTTGGACACAAACCGAGAAACTCTAAGTGATATCCCTTCATATCATATCCAGTCATTTTGTTTACCAATGTTTGGGCTTTTTGAATGGCTTCTTCAACTTCATTCATTATTGAAGATGGAATATCATCCAATCTTCCGCAATTTGTGCAGCGTATGTGAAAATGAATTTTGGGATTTGCATCGAATTGCTTTTGAGTTCTTTCGGGTTCTAATTTCCCTATCAAACCACATTCTGATAAAACTTCAAGATTTCTGTAAACTGTACTTATACTTATGTCGGGTAGCTTTTCCCTGACCCGCACATAAAGTTCATCAACGGTTGGATGTCCTCCAAATTTCCTTAGTTCCTCAAGGATAACTTTTCTTTGATTGGTCATTCTACATCTTTTGTGATCCAAAATTACTTCGCCACCTATTCCTATTGCTAACGATTAGCATTATTATAATAACACTTAATTTTAATAATGTCAAGTGGGCAATTTAACTTTCTGCCTTTGATATAATTTTTGAGCTCTCTTCATTTTTATGTGAGTAAAACATGACAACTCTCTATTCTGTTCTTGTGAGTTTGAACAAAGTTATTCAAAAAACACCTTGTCATCAAGTAAAAGAACAAGCACTCTTATTCATGTGCCGCATGTTGGATTTTTAGGAAGTTCAGTGCGGATGTTCTAAGCTCATTTTCAATTGCAAACTTGATTTGACAAGCGTACTACCAATATGACACAATATACATTGTACATCACATTTATGTAAAATTTGCAAAATGATTAAAAATGACTCTACTAAATCTATGAACAGGAGAGATCGCATGATTCCACATTTTCTTGAACTTTCAGAGTTGGAGCGTTCCGTTCTTCAAGCACACTACTCGTCTCTTGCATCAAGTGCAAATGATTTTGCCATGAAATTCTGCAAACGAATTTCGAAAAGCGGAAAATTTGCCAACGAGATAAAAAATTGTTCAGACAGTCGAATGGTGAATGCCATAGCCTCAAGATACGAAAAGATCATCTCTCCAAGTGTTAAATGGAATGATCTTGGGAAATTAAGTGAAATACACGCAAAATTTGGTATTTCTGAAGAAGACTTGCTTGACATTTATGACAATATGTACTATTTGGAAATGGAAAAAAGTATCAACACGTTGAACATTCCAGAAGAAGATAAGGTTACTTTAAAGTCGTCCGTACAAAAAAGAATAGCGGCAGAGATTTTTGCGCATATCAACGGTTACGAAAGAGAGCAAAAGCGCAAACTTGCCGAGAGGGAAGCTTTTTACAGAGCCCTTTCGGATATCAGTAGAATTTTTGGCACGGAATTGCATCATTCACTTTCAAAATTGCTTAAATCTGCAGCCTCGACACTTGTCAAGGATATAGGCTTAAAACTTGTGTGGATAGGTTATGTCAAGCCAAACGAAAAGTACGTGAAAATTATAGCTGTTGCTGGTGAAGCATCTGGATACACGAAAGGTCTGAAAATTTCTCTTGATTCCTCAATTCCAGAAGGCCAGGGCCCTTCTGCCATGAGCTTAATAAGCGGTGAACCCTTTGTGATCAATGATTTTAACGATGCGATCTTTACACCGTGGAGGGAGCGTGCACAAAAATATGGTCTTGGTGCAAGTGCGAATACCTCCTTCACAACTTCTGACGAAAAGATCTGGAACATATCCCTGTACAATGGCACAGGTAAAAAATTCTCCCAGCAGATCGAAGACTTGCTCGGCGCGCTTTCATCAACGATGAATATCTTCATAGAAAAGAAATTACGTGATTTAGCGCTTGAAAGGATTCGAGAACTTCAAATAGGTGTTAGTAAAGCACAGAAAGAACTTCTTAAAAGTCCTTCTATAGAGGTGATGTACAACCT
>WFSH01000138.1 GCA_015486145.1 Mesoaciditogaceae bacterium | reverse complement strand
GTTTAAAGCTTCTTGACACTGATAACAAAACATCCCAGTTGCCTCCTTTCTAAATGATCTTTCAAATCTATTTTACGAGTTTTGGGCATCAAGTTTTGTGATATTAATCACACTACGAAGAACAAATTGCTTTTGTAAATCACTAGTCAAGTTCGAAATGACGGAGGGTAAAAAAGACGATGAAAGAGAACAAGAAGACTTTGAAAAAGTGTATTTTCATGTAGAAGTTCCAAATGATTTTCTCACCAAGTTTTCAAAAACTTCCATTTGCGATTTCACTCGTAAATCTAAAGAACCAAAGTCGACTTCTATTTGAACGTCCATGTCTTCAAGAGAAGAATCTGTGATCACTTGAAGCTTTTCAATTTTAGAAAATTCATTTGCGATCTCTTGTGGGACATTGTTTGAAATTTTCAGAAGGATCTTTTTCGAGGATTTAACCATATCCAAGGCGTGGTTTATTTTTTTAGATATTTCTCCATGGTTTGTCTCTGAAAAAACAGTTTCTTTGATAACCGCGATCGATAATTCTATCAAAGAAGGCTTGAGTTTATCTATCGAGCTATCTATCCTTGTTTCTATCAAGTTTATCATTTCTTTTAATCGAGAAATGTTTGAATTCCACTCTACTTTGGCCTTTTCAATTCCTTTGCGGTATCCGACCTCTCGTGCCTCGTCTCTTATCTCCTTAGATTTGAGTTTTGCCTCTTCAACTATTTTTTTAGCTTCTTTTCTGGCAGATTCTAACATCTCTTCAGTTTTCAATTCGGCAGCTTTTTGAGGATCTATTTGCCGATCTCCCACTCTTTTGTTGGACTTTGGACCTACTGTAACCTTTTCGTTGGTAACATTGGCACCTTTTATGATATCAGACAATCAAATCTTCTCCTCCACCGCGACTTATGACGATCTCGCCAGCATCTTCCAATTTTCTGATGATGGATACAACTTTCAATTGGGCATTTTCCACGTCTTTCACCCTAACTGGTCCCATGTATTTTAATTCATCCTCCAACAGAGCAGATGCCCTTTTGGACATATTCTTGAAAATCTTGTCTTTCACCTCATCTGAAGAACCCTTCATGGCAAGCGCGAGATCGTGAGTATCAACTTCTCTTAACACCATTTGTATCGAACGATCATCAAGTGTTGTGATATCCTCAAAGACAAACATTCGTTTCTTTATTTCCTCGGAAAGTTCTGGATCTGTTTTTTGAAGAGAATCAAGTATTCGTTTTTCTGTTGTCCTTTCAATGGAGTTCATAATTTCTACTGCCACGTCTATTCCACCAACGTTGCTGAAATCCTGACTCACAAACGAAGACATCTTTTTCTCGAGTACTTTTTCCACTTGTTTTACGATCTCGGGTGAAGCACGTTCAAGTAGTGCCAGTCTTTTTACCACGTCAGCTTGGAGGTCTTCTGGAAGTGATATCAAAACCTGCGATGATTGCTTTGGATCAAGATATGCAAGAACCAAAGCAATGGTTTGGGGGTGTTCATTTTGAATGAAGTTGACCAGTTGAACCATATCTGCTTTTTTCATGAAATCGAACGGTTTCACTTGAAGATTTGAAGTTAATTTTTCTATAATTTCAAGAGCTTTTTCTGGACCAAAGGCCTTTTCAAGCAATTCTCTGGCATAGTCAACTCCACCTTGATTTATGAACTCTTTGGCTTTCATCATCTGTGAAAATTCCTGCAAAACTTCTTCTCGTTCTTTGTCGCTGATCTTGTTGATGTTGGCTATTTCCAACGTCAATTCTTCTATCTGCTCTTCGTTTAAATTTTTCAGTATTTTTGAAGCCTTTTCAGCACCGATTGTCAACAAAAAAATAGCGGCCTTTCTCTTGTTAGACAATTTCTGTTTTCTTTCTCTTTCAGCCATTGTCACTCCTTGGACATCCATATCTTTATAAGTTGGGCAACTTCAGCGGGATCTTCATCCACCCATTCTACAGCAGCATTCTGAAGACCAAACAACTCTTCGTTTTTAGCTTCTGGAACTTTTTGAGAAGCTTGTGACATCTCTTCTTCTATCTTTTTTCTGCGTGTTTCAATTTCTCTCAATTTTTTCTTCTTTCTGTGACGCAAAATCATGAGATAAAACAGAACTGTTAGCAACAAAGAAAAAATCACACTGTACGTTACCAACAACCTGAAACGTCGTTGACTTTGAAGCACAGTTTGTGCCCTTTCAATGGCTTTTTCTGCACTTCTGTTGAAAGGCATTGGCAAGACTTCCACTCCTGACGCGGGAACGCCAATGGCATTTGCAACAGCCATTTTAACCTCGCTGGCATTGGACGTTGTGTTGGTAGAATTTAGAAACACGGTCATTGTAAGCTTCTTTATTTCTCCCGCTTTATCTTCCACCACTTGATTGTAAGTTTGAGAGACATCGTAATTGGTCACTGTTCTTGAATATTGAGAGACCTGGGAGGAATTAGCCGTGGATGAGTAAGTTGGAGGAATGTTTGAATACGTTCCGGGTGCTCCAGATGGAACGCCGTTGGACGATACACTTTTGTCGCTTTCTTGGGAGTTCAGAACCCCTGTATTCTGCTTTGGATTGGCAGGTACATAAGTTTTGCTTTCTTGAGTTATTTTTTGCCAATCGAGTACGGCATTTGCGGCAACAGCAACGTTTCCATATCCAAAAACGTTGTAAAGCATCTTTTTAACTTTGTCCACATAGTATTTTTCAACAGCTTGTTGAAGTTTCAATTTTGATGCTCCGGCCATTGCAGAAGAGGAAAGGTTTACCTCGTCACTCAGAACATTTGAATATTGATCGACAACTTTAACGTCTGAAACTGACATTTTCCCAACTGCTCCAGCGATCAAGTTCATGATACCAAGCACTTGATTCGAAGAAAGAGTCATTCCAGGTTTCAAAATAACCAAAACAGAGGCGGTTGGTTTTTCTTCTTGTCCGGGCACGTAGTAAGTGTACTTTGGGAGTGAGAGAAAGACTTTTGAATACTGAATGGCATTGATCATGTCTATGCTTCGTTCTAACTCGCCGGCTAACGCAATTTGAAACTGCACTTGTCTTTCAAAGCTTGTCATTCCCATTGAAGCGATCGAGTTGTTTTGCAACAAACTATATCCTTCTGTACCAGCAGCAGGCCCCAGTGCACCAAGAGTTGCCAGCTTCATCCTCACCTCATAAACATTTGCAGATTGAGGTATGTAAATAGTTCCATTTGGTCCAGCTTTATAAGGGATTCCCAATCCATTGAGCTTTTGGGCTATATATCCGGCACTTTGTTCACTTAAGTTAGAAACGAGTGTTACGTACTTAGGGGCAGCATTTATGCTTATCAAAATGGATAATCCCACAATAGCTCCCAAAATTACAGCGATCCACAAAAACTTCTGCCCCATGCTTAATGGCTTGAAACGATCGGTGTAAATTTTCTTTACCTGTTCCCAAAAACTACTGACATTCATTGCCATTTTGGCTTATCACACCTTAGAAAGAACTTTGTGCCTAATCTCTTTAATCCTTTCTTCAAGATCCAACGCATTGTCCTTTTCTGAATCATAAGCAATTTTGCCGTCTACCACCGCAAAGCGAACCCGGGCATCCCTTAAAAATTCGAAAAGCAGATTCCTAAGAGTTGGCTTTTTCTCTTCACCGATCGGCCCGTCATAATCATATACAGCAAAGTCTGCAACGTAGCCAGAAGATATTTTTCCAACAGATTTGTCTAAAAGTTTTCCGGCAAAATGATAGTTGTTTTCAAGTAACATTTTCTTTATCTGATAAACGGCACCAAAATCAGTCGTGCCTTTTACCATCTTTCTGAGCAAAAATGCCACCTGTGCCTCTCCAAGCATGGAAAGGTCTGGCATGTCGCCGGTACCGATTGAAACGTTAACGCCTCTCCCCATCATCCCATCTATATCCGGAAGTCCTTTGCTTTGGATCATCATTTGGCGTGGGCTGTAAACTGCCATAGTATCGGTGGAGGCCATTATATCGAGGTCAGTTTCGGTGAAATGTTGTGCGTTCACTATAATCTCGTGATCTCCCAACAAACTTAGATGCCGCAACCTCTCCAAATTGGACATTCCATATTTTAAAAAAGCCTCCTTTTCTTCTTTGCTTTCATCGGAGAGCAAAATAACGACAAAAGCGTTTATGCTATCTGAGAATTCTTTCAAGGTTCTCAGAGAATCATCATCGAATGATGTGATCGAATTCAGTGGAATGTAAAGCGGCCTTTCGCCAGATTTGATAAGACGTTGCAGATCCTCAGGCGTTTTAAGACTTTCTCCGACAACAAATCTAAAAGGTACGGCGTTCACAACGGATTCTATCGTCTTGCTAACCTCAATTTTATGAAGATAGCGTTCAATAGATCCGGCAACCGTGGTGATTCCCTGTTTTAGGGAATCGTGCGCGATCTTTTCAGTTATGGTGAAAAACATTTCTTCGTTAAAGATACTTTGCAACGACTCATGAATACGTTTGTAAAGATCATCTGCCGGTATTCCAAATTTCTCCTCCACGCCGAATTTTGGAAATATGACCGATTCCATATTAACGTATGCGTTGACCAGCCCCGGAAGAACTGTCATTCCTTTACCGTAAATTATATCTTTTACATTTGAATAACGTCTTTCCAACACTTCTGTAGGGCCTATTTCCACAATTTCACCGTCATTTGTGTAGATAGCTCCATTTTCCAACACACCAATTTCTGTGTCATTACTCACTATACGAACATTGGTGATTAACATCTTGGCTGCACCTCGATTCACGAAAGAGTCGTATACAATTTTACCACTACGACACCATAATTTGCTACAATGTTAACATTTCTTCTGTTTAAAAAGCGGTCACTACAGACCGCTCCTGGTGCCGAGGGCGGGACTTGAACCCGCACGAACTCTTACAGTCCACTGGATTTTGAATCCAGCGCGTCTGCCAATTCCGCCACCTCGGCAATGCCTTTAAATTATATACGTTTATTCTTGAAGTGTCAAGGAAAAAATTGGAGTCTTAATCAGTGACACGTGAGAAGTGATCGGTGATGAGTAATTAGTGAGCAGTGAGCTGTGAATCAGTGAGAAGTGATGAGTGAACAGTGATCAGTAATGAGTAATCTGTAATCGGTGATGAGTGACGCGTGAGCTGTAAGGTTTTCAACGCTTCGACGGTTTTATGTGAGACAAGTTTGGTTGAGAGCATACTCGAACCTCCTCAAAAGGTATTTCCAAGATAATTGCCCAAAATACCGCCATACGTTTTGATAGGTTAAGTGAGTTTTTAACCACATAAGCTACATCTTCACTCGAATAACTTTTCTCAAGTTCTTTTATTTGCTCAATTGTGCCATATTCGAGAATTCTTGATATTATGAAATTTTTATGTTTATTCCAATCTAATTGTGAGGCATCTACATCCCAAAAACAATTATCGTACATTCGTTCACCTCATATTTATTTTATCATTAAAAGCACTTTTCCCCTC
>WFSH01000137.1 GCA_015486145.1 Mesoaciditogaceae bacterium | reverse complement strand
ACTTTTATTAATTTTTGTCACTTTAAAGTAACATTTAAATATGAGTGACAACATTAATTATTTTTGATGCAATATGTCACTCACAAAGATAATTCGTAATATCTTATTATACAGCGGTATTGGTTTAATTACTGCTGGTGCTTTATCTAGTTGTGCTAAGCCTAAAACAGTAGTGTATTATCCTAATACTGTTATTACCCGCGTAGATAAGGAGTTTAAACAGGGGAAGGTTAATATTGGTGTAAAGGGTATTCCAACTGGTAATATACCAATTAAGTCAATTGAATTGAAGGTTAACGATGGTAATTGGATTAAAAAGTCAGGTGGATCTGCTACTTTTACAATCCTTGTTAAAGATTTGAATAATGGTACAAATACTTTTTCTGCTTTTTCAATAAATGCATCTGGCATTCCAGATCCTACAGCTGCATCCACAAGGATGAAGATTTCGATCCCAGTGATTAAGGCAAATCCCTTAGTTACAGATGAGGGCTCTTCTCTGGAGGCAAGGGTTAATGTCTATGATAAGCAGTATCCCACCTCTGATCTTACAATCGATGCAAGCAGTGACAGGTTTAATATCAACAATATAACCAAGAACGGTTCCTGGATCGTTTATGATATGGTTCCAAAGGACGATAATTTTAATGGTTCTGCTCATCTCTACATTGCTGCCATGGCCCCTGATGGGTTGAAGACAGCTACTGATCTAAAGATCAAGGTTAATCCTATGACTGATTTAAGGCTACATGAAGATATTGAGATTTTTGAGCATCCTTCTGATAATGATGCTACCATTACTGGTTATGATTGGGTTCCTGCTGCAGATCATTTGATTAAGTTTTATTATATCCCTGTGGCTTCTATTAGTTCATCACCTGCAATTGTTACAGTTGATCCAGCTGCATCAGTTCTTCTTGGTAGTGGATATACTGATAGCAATGGTAATCTTGATTTTAAGGTAAAACCTGTTGCGTTTCAAAATGGTTTGTGTCGAATAGTAGACACAGGTCTTAACAGGGAAGATAAAGAGATTGCTTATGTTGCTAAGAATTATACTGATATGGTTTCTGATCATGATGTCAGCTTAGTTACTACTGTTAATTATGACTGGTTTAGGGATTTTTTTACAACTATTTCAAGGTGGACTAATAAAAGATTTAATAATGGTACTGAGTCTTGGCCGAGGAATTTAATAGGACACCCACCGATTTATATAGTAACAGGTGGCAAATATTCATCAAAACCTACAAACAGGGTTTTGGATATTGTTAAGACCTATGTTCATAAGATGTATCCGGATTCAAAGGTCACAATCACAGCAATAGGTGATGTTGCTAATGTTAAAAGTGCATGGCCTGGTAAGATACTTATATTTTTTGATCCGAATATTTTAACTGTTAATAATGCATTAAGTGGCTTTTTCTTTAAGACCTTTAAGAATACAAATACAATAGACTATGCAGGTGTAGTAATGTCTCCAAAATATACTCTTTTATCAACACCATCAATTACAAGTGCTTTTTTAAAAGAGATAACACAA
Organism: Mesoaciditogaceae bacterium; assembly: GCA_015486145.1. Classification (GTDB taxonomy): domain Bacteria; phylum Thermotogota; class Thermotogae; order Mesoaciditogales; family Mesoaciditogaceae; genus WFSH01. Next base: position 14,045 of record WFSH01000137.1, on the reverse strand, counting down.
ACAGAACTATGTGGAAATGCAGATTCTAAATATCTCCCATATACTGTGATTAATCCGAATCCTGGATTTAATACAAAATGGTCAGAATTGGATTTAGCCACATTGTCATTTAATGAAAAGCTAACAAAGTGTTGTGGTGATGGTGTTACTGGTGCAATATATGATAAAAGTCCTTATGGGAATGGTGGTATATTCTACTCGTTAGAGGGATACTTTGGTAATCAGGTTAAATTTAATAACATTATTTATTATGTTAATCCACCTGATGAACCAAACATTTGAATAGTGAGGCAGTTTTAAATCATCGAGTGGTTTCCACTCTTGAATTGACTATCCAATTTTCCAGCTCACAGGCTGTCAACACCAACCAAAAAGTAGAGGAAACACCAAACTAATTTGTGAGAAAACATCGGTCAAAAGCAAGAGATTTCATCACTTTTTTCCGCTTTCCTTTCAATCTGTAACTCTTTCCTCTAATGTTCACTATACTCGAATGATGAAGCAATCTGTCAAGAACTGCCGTTGCCAAAACGGAATCTGAGAATATCTTGTCCCATTCGGTAAAACTTCTGTTAGATGTCACTATGATGCTTCCCCTTTCATATCTACTTTTGACCAAAGCAATAGCTGCGAAGAGAAGCACAGGACGTGTCGAGAATGTGGAAGACTCAAGGACGAGCGTTCGAGCGCGTCTCATTTTTGTGAACGGTCATTCGTGCTTGACACGGAATCTTGTTTTGCACCGTTATCTCATTAGAGGTCTTGAATAATTTCTTCGGAACCTTCAAGAAGACGTTAAGGTCAAAGACTCCAATAAAAGAGCAAATCCGGTTCTGACAAGACTTCAAAAAAATTACATTGACCGCCTGTAAAGCGACATTCAAATAGTTAGGTTTTGTTTCGATAGGAATTCCACCCATTAAAGTCAACACAATTTCTCAGTCGCACACACCAACTTGAATCATGATCACCGTCTAATGTATAATATTTGTACACTTGTAAATACAACATTGAAGGAGAGGGATTTCATGTTCAAAATTGAAGAAGATTCTCAAAAACTTGGTCAAACGGCAGCGGTGATCATTGCAAGACAATTGATAAAAAAACCAAATTCTGTGATAGCACTTCCCACAGGTGTAACTCCCATTCCAATGTACAATGCGTTTGTAGAGCTTATGAAATATGGAATAGTTCCCGTTGAAGATGCACATTTTTTTAATTTAGACGAATATGTTGGCCTTACCAAAAATGATCCCATGTCTTTCGCTTACTACATGGATAAACACTTTCTCTCAAAAATCGGTGTCATAAAACATGAGATTCCATTGACCAATGCAAAGGATCCGGAAAAGGAGGCACAAAATTATGAGGGAAAAATAAAAGCATTAGGTGGGTTCGATCTTTGTTTTTTAGGGATAGGAATCGATGGACACATAGGATTTAACGAACCTGGAACTCCATTTTCTTCGATTACACACGTTGCGAAACTTCAACCGTCTACCATAAAAAGAAATTCAAAAGAGTTTGGGAAAGAGGTACCAAACTTGGCAATAACCGTTGGAATTAAGACCATAATGCACTCTCATCACATCGTGCTAATGGCCACTGGCACTGAGAAATCCGATATTTTAAACAAAACTCTTTTTGGTGAAGTTACAACCAGTGTGCCAGCTTCTGTGCTTCAACTTCATCCAAATCTCACGATTTTGGTGGATAAAGAATGTGCGAAGGGAATTACTACAACCAACGCCAGATCGTTTCGTTAGATGAATCCCTGATCTCTACTCCTAATTCTTTCAATTTTTCTCTTATTTCGTCGGCTTGCTCATAATCCTTTCGTGTTCTGGCGTCATTTCTCAATTTCACGAGGATTTCCACAAAGCCGTCGATGTTTGTGCTTTTCTTTTCAAAGTCAAACCCCAAAAAGTAGTTCCATTCCATTAAGAGGGCCCGAATTTTTGCCAAACGATCACGGTCATCTGTAAGAAGCGCATTTTTCACGATTTCAAATATCAGAGAAAAGGCTTGCGGCGTGTTGAAGTCATCATCGAGTGCTTCGATCATTCGTGTTCTCCATTCTCGCATAAATTCATCTTCTTCGATTCGCTGGCATTCTCCTATCTCCCTGTTGATTTTGTCCATGGCATTTGCGATTCTTCCATAAGCGGATTTTGACTCTTCCATTCTTTCCGCGGAAAATTCTATAGGGCTTCTGTAATGTTTGGAGAGCAAGTACATTCTGAGAGCGTTGGATCCGTACACCCTGAGGGCTTCTCTAACGTTGAAGATGTTACCAACGGATTTGGACATTTTCTCACTTTTCACCGATATCATTCCGTTATGCATCCAGTAATTTACCCATTTTTTGCCGTTTCTTGCTTCAGATTGGGCCCGCTCGTTTTCATGATGTGGAAATATGAGATCGTTTCCTCCAGCGTGAATATCGAAAGAATCCCCAAGAAGAGTGCTTGACATGACCGAACATTCTATGTGCCAACCCGGCCTTCCTTCGCCCCACGGGCTCTCCCAACTAGGTTCCCCAGTTTTAGCTGCTTTCCAAAGTGTAAAATCGAGTGGATCGTCTTTCGATTCGTTGATCTCTATTCTTGCTCCAGAGCGCATATCAGAAGGCTTTCTGTGAGAAAGGGCACCATAACTTTTAAATGCGCTCACGTCAAAGTAAACGTCACCATTTCTGAAATATGCAAATCCTTTTTTCTGGAGATCTGAAATGAAGGCTATAATTTCATCCACAAAGTCGGTTGTACGTGGATGGAATGTTGCCGGTCTTATCCCTAACGTGCAGGCATCTTTGAAATATTCGGCGACATATCTATCGGCTAATTTTTTCGTGGATATCTTTTCTTCATTCGCAGCTGTTATGATCTTGTCATCTATATCGGTAAAATTTTGGACGTAAGTGACGCTGTAACCCCTGTACTCAAGGTATCTCCTAAAACTGTCGAACACCACAGCTGGTCTGGCGTTTCCAACATGTATCATGTTGTAAACGGTTGGGCCACACACGTACATTTTCACTTTTCCCGCTTTTAACGGGATGAACTTTTCTTTCTTTCCGGTTAATGTGTTGGTGATCCTGATCATGTTAATCCTCCAAAAATTGTTTCAGCCTTGAAACCACATTTTCTCTTCCAAGAAGAAAGATAAGAGTTACAAGATCTGGTCCAGAGTCTTTGCCGGTAAGTATTTTACGGAGAGAATGGTAAAAATCTCCAGGTTTAATTTTTGAATTTTTGACGACTTTCTGAGTCACTGAGATAATGGATTTTGATGTCCAATTGTCTATGGATTCGTACAGATCCTTCAAGTTTTTATAAGTCACTAAAAAACCTTGTTTCTTCAAGCTTTCCTTCAGGTTGTGATTCATTTCTGGTGTTTTTGTATATACTTCCAGCTTTTCTGGAAGTTGTGACAATTCATCTATTTCATTCTTTACAGATGAAAGTGCCAACGTTGCCCATTTCCGACTCGAAACGTATTCACTTTCCGATAAAAAGGTTGGAACTATAAAAGGTTTTGAAAGTTTGTAAAGTTCTTCATCTGAAAGTTTTCTTATATATTGGCCGTTCATCCAAAGGAGCTTTTTTTCATCGTAAATGGCGGGATTCTTTGAAACACGTTCAAGACTGAATTTTTTGATCAACTCGTCCATGTCCATTATTTCTTTGAGTTGTGGATGTGACCAGCCCAAAAGTGCGAGATAATTAACCATTGCTTGTGGCAAAATCCCCCGTTTTCTGTATTCGGCTACCGATGTTGAGCCATGACGCTTACTTAACCTTGTATGATCTGGGCCAAGAATTGTGGAAAGATGCGCAAATTTTGGCGTTTCAAATCCTAAAGCGTCGTAAAGAGCTATTTGTTTAACCGTATTTGAAAGGTGGTCATCTCCACGTATGACGTGGGTGATCTTCATCAGGGCATCATCCACAACAACGGCGAAATTGTACGTTGGTAAGCCGTTAGATCTGAGTATGGCAAAATCTCCGACTGAATCTGCACCAAAATGGATATCCCCTTTAACGAGATCCTTCAAAATTCTGTCTTTTCTCTCTATCGAAAAATAAACAGCGGGTCGCTTTCCACTTTTTTTGTAGAGCTTTATTTTTTCTGGAGAGGTCAATCCTTCAAGCATTTTTCGAGTGTAATGAGGTGTTTGAGATCTGGATATCATCTTTTCTCTGAGTTTTTCTATATCATCCGCTTCAGCGTAAACAAAATAAGCACTTCCCTCATCTATCAGCTTTTGAGCGTATTTTTGGTACAGTTCAATTCTTTCACTTTGCCTGTAAGGGCCGTATTCTCCTCCAACGTCTGGGCCCTCCTCCCAGCTGAAACCGAGCCATTTCAGATCATCCAAAAGCCCTTCTTCTGAACTTTTAGTCGAGCGTTCAACATCAGTATCTTCTATTCTAATAACAAATTGTCCCTTGTGACTTTTAGCGTAAAGAAAAGAAAATAGAGCCGTTCTCGCTCCCCCTACATGAAGGTAACCAGTTGGACTGGGCGCAAACCTTGTTCTCACTGTTGACATTTGTTTATTCCTCACTTTCCAACACAAAAATTTGAAAATATGGCATCGAGAATATCATCGGAATATTCCTCGCCGGTAATGTAATCCAAAAATTCAACGGCTTTTCTTATGTTGATTTCTACGATATCGATGGGATATCCATTTTTTTGTGCTCTTTCTGCTTCTTCAATTTCATTTAGAACTTTTCTTAACAAATGATACTGCCTCTCTGCCATAACAACGGCTTCCGAGGTATCCATGCTTTCAATAACCGAAGTTGTCAAATTTGCTATCTTTTCACGCAATTTTTCCATTCCATAGCCTGTTTTAGCCGATACGTTCAAAGCATCCTTGAACCTTTTTTTTGAAATATCAATTTTGTTCATGACTTTGATATCAACCGGAAACTTTGCGGCGCCTTTTTCGGGAGCAGAAGCGTCCACAATGTAAACTCTTACGTTAGCCTCTTGTGCCGCTTTGAGAGCTCGAGATACCCCTATTTTTTCAATTTCATCGGCAGTCTCACGTATTCCGGCGGTGTCTATGAGTTTTACACGCATTCCATTAACGCTCATCTCGGCTTCAACCGTATCTCTAGTGGTTCCCGGAAGGGGTGTTACTATTGTTCGTTCATATCCAATCAAAGCGTTGAATATGGAGGATTTTCCAACGTTTGGAGCGCCCAAAAGTGCGACTTTAACGCCTTCTATGGCAATTTTGGCTGAATCATAAGTTGAAAGAAGTTTTTTCAACCTATTTTTTATGGAAAAAAAATCAAGTTTGAAGTCGTCACTTTCAAATTCATCTGGATAGTCTATTCTCACCTCTATGGAAGCTGAAAGGTTTAGAAGTTCTCTTCTCATTTTTTCGATCATTCTTTTTAAAGAGCCGTTCATCATTTTTCTTGCGATCTTAATTCCGACTTCACTCGTTGAGTCAATGAGTTTTTCAACAGCTTCAGCTGACGTTAAATCCATTTTGCCGTTCAAAAAGGCACGTTTGGTGAACTCTCCTGGATCGGCCAATCTCGCTCCAGAATCGATCATTGCCCTCACGGCTTTGGACAAGATCAATGGATTACCGTGAAAAGATATCTCTACCATATCTTCTCCAGTGTAAGTTTTTGGAGACTTGTAAAAGATCACGATCACATCATCCAAAATTTCTTGTCCTATGGTGAATTTCGCGTATTCAGCTACTCTTGGTTTTAAGTGGCACTTCACATGTTTTAGCGCAATCGTCCATGCGTTTGGACCACTCAGCCGTACCAATCCAATGGCCGATCTGCCTGGTGCAGTTGAAATGGCCACAATTGTATCCGGGTTTACCATGTGTATCCCACTCCGAATTCCGGAAATAGATCACCGTTCGGGATGTGATTGGGCGTTGCGTTGAAAAAAAAGAGCATTCTCGTTAAGCCCACAAACGCACCAAGGTGGTGGTAACGAATCGCTATTCTACCATCTCCAAAAAGTAAGATGGCATTTGCATCTGTGGTTCTCGAAAAAAGTATTGAAGCGCTTACACCTATTCTAAGGGACAGCATAATTTGTTTCACAGTTCGATCAAAGTTTAATCCGATTCCTTGATTCAAGGAGATCGCGGCGTTGTTCATGGACAAGCCGGAAGACAGATAAACATTTTCAATTTTTTCTGTGAATTCTGTGCCCATTCCGGCATTCATATATCCTATCCATAGAGTTTGAGAAAAGACACTTATCCCAAGCAGTATCAGCAGAAAAAACATGAAAAACGCGTATTTTTTCAACTTTCAAAAGTTCCTTTCTTCGATTTCATCGAGGGATCATCTTACTCACATACACGAAAGATTTTAACATATCTTGAAAAGTGCATCATCATATGATCTCTTCGAAAGATAAAACCTTCATTTTGGTTTCAAAATCGCTGTAATAGATATTCTCGTTCTCCGTTTCCAACTCTCCCACTTGATTGTCATAGGGATCGGATCTAAAGTAACACTTTTCAGGTGAGAATGGTGTCATGAAGTCAGAGTTTGCCACCATTCTAAACGCATCCATGTTACCAAAGTAAAAGTTTCTTCGATCTTCGTTGTTTTTTCTTGAGCCTCCAAATGAAAGATCGGCTGGAAGCCATCCATAAGGTTCCAAATAGAAGTAAGACCAATCGTGTGGACTTATCGCTTTCGGAGTTACAAACCATCCCGATTGCCATTTTGAAGGAATTCCACAAATCCTGCACATCGTTATGAAAAGCAACGCTTTGACTCCACAATCGCCACGCATATTAACGGCTGCAAAATCGGAAAGAGACTGTGCATATGTGGAGTAAGCATGCATGTAAGAATAATTGATGTTTTTTGTCATCCAGTCGTAAATGAGTTTTGCCTTAAAATAAGGATTTTTCTCATTCTTGATGATTTCTTTTGTTAAAGCCTTAAGATACGGACTGAACAGTATATGTGGTGGCTTTTCTTTGAGAAATTCGCTTTGATCTGATGATAAAGGCCTTACTTGTGTGGGATCGAGTTTGTTTACCTGTTCATGCACAGTGTATGTAAATTTGGCGATAAATTTCGTGCCGGCTTTTGGAACGTCTTCCATGTACACGGTCATGATCTTGAAATCCTTGTTCGGCGTTTTATATTCGTGATCACATTCAATGTGATCCAGGGAATCGACTGGATTTTCGACTTTGGGAACGGGAAGCCAGCATCTCAATTTTTCTCCCCGAAAATCTTTCTTAAGAGTTACGTTAATTTCCGCGCTTATCCTGTAAGTTTTCGGTTTATCTCCCTTTATGAGTTTGTCTATTCGTTGATTTACAAGTTGTCTTATCTCGTTCTGTTTATCATCGCTTTTTTTGTATTTTGGGAATTTAAAAAGGAAGTTTTCGAGAAATTTTTTTTCATATTTTCTCTTTCCGTTTACCGTTATGTAATCGAGCTCACCTCTTTCGATAAAAGTGGAAAATTCCTCACTTTTTATACCTATAGAGGCGAGTTTCTCTTTCGCATCTTTTTCATCTATTGAATAGTCGTAAAGAAGTCTTTTAATTCTTTCTGATTCGTATTTCAATCTGTTTTTAAGCATTTCTGGCAAATCATTTTTAAGTGTTGCTTTTAACAACCTTAAAGCCCTTTCGAAATTGCCCTGCCCTTCTTCCCGCACAATTGTTTGGGGCAAAGGCACGTTCAAAAAATCCATGATTTACCTCCTCTTCAACACACAACACTGAATTTATTTTACCACACAAACACGAATGAAATCTCCCAAGCGTGTTTGCATGGTATGCAACATTCTTTCCATTTCCATGACAGGATGTTTTGCACTACCGAGCACCGAGCATCGTTAAGGTTGTAACGATCGAAGCGGATATGACTATTCCACCTGCAACGGCAAGAATAGATTTGCCACGAGGCATTTCAAACAAGACACTCAACAGAGAGCCAGTCCAGGCTCCGGTAAGCGGAAATGGAATGGCAACGAATATCATTATTGCCCATAGCCCGTATTTTTCCACTTTTTTTCGATGCTTTTCCTGCCTGGTTTGCGAAAATTTTTCCACGAGGCTCCCCACTCGAGGAAATTTTTTCTTTATCCACGGCATCAACGCGGTAAAGAAAAATATCACGGCCACAGCCGGTACCATGTTGAAAACGATGGATACGCCAGCCACTGTTACTGGATTGAGATGATAAATCAGTATGCCAAGAGGAATGGCTCCTCTCAACTCAGATATGGGCGCCATGGCCAAGAGCGCCACTTCTAACAGCCCATTCATGGTTCGATTATTTCGTTATCTATTAACCTTGCCTTTCCGACAAAGGCTGCGGTGGCGATCAAAACCCTTGAAGATATTTCACTTACAGGCTGAAGTGTTTTTTCGTCGACGATCTCCAAATATTGAACGCGAACATTTGGATATTTTCTCATCAGATTTATCGCTTCAAGCCGTATCTTATGCGCATCACACCGTCCGGATTTGATCGCATTGATGGCATATTCCAAGGCTTTGTGAAGTGCGATGGCATCTTTTCTTTCTTCAGAAGAGAGGTAAATGTTTCTGGAACTCAACGCCAGTCCATCTTTCTCGCGGATAATTGGCATTTCAACGAGTTCAACATCCATGTTTAAATCTTCCACCATGCGTTTTAAGACTCTAAATTGCTGGGCATCTTTTTGCCCAAAATATGCCCTGTTGGGTTTAACGATGTTAAAGAGTTTGTTCACCACCAACGCGACACCGTCAAAGTGAGTTGGCCTGTAATAGCCACAGAGATGTTCCGTGACGCCAGATACGTGAATGGAAGTGGAAAAGTTTTTTGGGTACATATCCTCGATTTTGGGAACGAACAGATAGTCAACTCCCTCGCCTTCAAGCAATTTAGAATCTCTTTTCAAATCTCTTGGATAAGATTCGAGATCTTCGTTTGGCCCAAACTGTTTGGGATTCACAAAAATGCTAACCACGACGATTTCATTGTCTTTACGAGCCTTCTTAACGAGTGAAAGGTGTCCCGCATGAAGGAACCCCATGGTCGGCACAAATCCCACGGTTTTTTCTCTGTACCCTTTGGATATCTCTTTCATCTCGTCAACGTTGTTAACGATTTGCATTGTTTTCTCCCCTTTCTAAGTGTTTTTCCACAATTTTTTTCAACGTGTTCGCAATTTCTTCCTTTTTGACTTTCCCGATCTTTGTTCCACCTTCGTATATTATCCCTCCAGATTTTGTGCCAAAAACGGCGATATCCGCATCTCTCGCTTCTCCAACACCGTTAACGACACAACCCATCACGGCGACCTTCAAACTCGCATTTATGTCGCTCAACTCATTTTTTATCTCTTCTGCCAGACTTTCAACGTTTATCTCTGTTCTGGCACATGTGGGACACGCGATTATCTCTATTCCCTTTAAGGCATGAACCGCTTTAAGTATTGAATACGCCGTTGCAACCTCCTTCAGTGGATCACCAGCAATTGATACCCTCACAGTGTCCCCTATTTTCTCGTGAACGAGGTGACCAATTGCAAAAGCCGATTTCACCACGGCGTCTTCATAAACACCGGCCTCTGTGACACCCAGATGAATGGGGTGACATGTGAGCCTTGCGATCTTTTCGTTGGCCAACACTGTTTCAACGGCGTCAGAAGATTTGACCGCCACCACTATATCGTCGAAAGATAAGGATTCTAAAGTTTCTACCTCGTCCATGGCACTTTTGACCAACGCTTCGATCCTATCGTCAAATTTCTTGAGATAACTCTCGTCGATCGATCCCATGTTAGCACCAACTCTTATGGGAATTCCACGATCGGCTGCCGCTCTTGCAACCTCTTTCACTTTCCACTTTGCCCCTATATTCCCCGGATTTATTCTGATCTTATCAACTCCAGCTTTTATCGAACTAATTGCCAACTTATAGTCAAAATGAATATCCGCGACGAGGGGCACACTGACCATTTTTTTAATTCTCTTCAGTGCCTCAACACATTCCTCGTCGTACACACTCAATCTAACGATCTTACATCCGGCATTTTTGAGCGCTTTTATCTGCTTGACCGTTTTTTCAACGTCTTTTGTATCGGTGTTTGTCATGGATTGAACCACAATTGGCGCGCCACCACCTATTTTTAAATCCCCGACTTTTACAAATTTTGTCATTTTTACCTCCGAGTAATTCTCTTCTCAATTTTAAAGCTCAATTTGTAACGCTTCCAAAAGAACCACGCCATGAGAAGAACTACAGCGATGATCCCAATGACTGGCCACTCCAAAACTAACAAAGAGTAAAGATATACCGACACCATTTCCATGAAGATATTCGATCTACCAAAACCTAAACTCTTCATTTTCAAATGAATTCCATTTTGATCTATTTTGACCTCGAGATATTTTTCTCCTCCAACGATGGCAAAGGGAATTGAACCCTTTGAAATTCGCGCGTGATTTCCAGTTGACAACAAAAGATCCACATGATGAGTTTTCAGCACATTTTCTAATCGTTCGGATACTTTGGTATCAAGGGTTTTACATTTCAAGTTTACCCATGAAGGTGGTAGGTGCATTGCCACGATTCGATGAGAGTAGGTGGATGCTTCTGATAATTTGTCCGATAACCAATTCAACTGTTGAGGGGATAATCTCGCACTTGCGTCGTTGAGCATGACGAAATAGGCGTTTCCAACTCCAAAACTGTAATCGTAATTTCCAAAAATGTTGTAATAATTTTGATATCCTTGATCGGCAAAATCTCTGTCGCCAGGAATGGCAATGAACGGTTTTTTTAAAGTTTTTAACTCGTGGATCAATAACCTGTACTTTGCCAGATCACCAGAATAAACCATATTTCCAAGGTCTAAAACAAACGATTCGCTTGTCGAAGTAGAAAAATTGCCAAGCAAGTTCAAATTCCTAAAGGTGTTTCCCACAACGTAAAAAGAGAAGTCTTGACTTTTCGACATTTTTTGGATCTTCTTTATGTTAGAGTAGTTTAGGTCTTTTACCCCAATGGGCGAATATGATTCGTACAGCGCGTAAGATACGAAGAAAGCAAGCACCGTCCAGAGAGAAATGTTTACCATCACGCCGAGTATCTTGGCGTGTTTTTTTGCAAAGTGCGAGATGAAATAAATGGCAACCGCTATGCCAGCTATCACGAGTGTCACAATCCACACCACATGTACGCTGACGTTGGAAAGCCCCAATTGAAAACCGAAATAGGTCAGTATCAACGACCAAACAAGAGTACCTAAAAAAGTGTAAATCGTGAACGCCCAAATGTTCATTTTGGCAAGTCCGGCGGGAATGGAGATGATTCCTCTGACTATCGGCAAAAGTCTCGTTGTAAACACGACAAAATTGCCGTATTTTTTGAACCATTCGTTGGTTATTTCAATGTGTCTCTCGGAGACAAAAATGTATTTGCCCCACTTTTTAACAAACAGGTTTCCCGATAAAGCTGATACGTAGTAAAGTGCTATTGAACCTATTGTTCCACCCACCGCCCCCGAAAGTGCCACACCAAAAACACTCAATTTTCCAGCCGCTGCGAGATATCCTCCAAACGGAAGTATCACCTCGCTTGGTATGGGTATCATGAAACTTTCCAGAGCCATCGCGAGAATGATCCCCCAATATCCACCTGTTTGAATCGCCCAAACTGTGAAAAGATTTAGATAATGAAACAGTTCCATAAACATTCACATTCACCCAAATCTGATCAGATCAAGATATGTGATGTACACAAAAAATGCCATGATCAAGAAAAAGCCGACCGTGTGAACGTATCCTTCAATTTCAGGATTTACCCTTTTTCCGCTGATCATTTCGATCAGAGAAAAAACGAGATGTCCGCCGTCTAAAGCTGGAAGCGGAAGAAGGTTTATTATTCCCAAATTGAGCGTTATCAGTGCTATCAAAGTCCAGAGCACCTGCATGCCTTCGCTTGACGCCTGTCCAACCATTTTTACAAGTCCAACAGGTCCAACAAACTGGCTCAGTGCGTTTTTTGTTTTGAAAAGTCCACCAAGAAACACCAACATTTTGGTGAATATTCTGTTAGTTCTTATGACTCCGTATTCCACAGCTTCCCAAGCACCGGGGTACCAGTTGCCGTAAGCCGGATAAGTCGATAGGCTGCTCATCATAGTGCTGAATTGTTTTTTGTCGAGAAAGACAACTTTTCTTTTTCCATTTCTCAACAATTCTATCTTTGTTTTACCTTTTGGGGCAAAATAAGGTATGGAACTCAAAATCTTGTTCCCGTTTAGGATGACAAGACTTCCACGACCTTCGGCATAAGTGGCCGAGATGAGTGCATTTTGAAAATTGAACGACGTGTCGCACTTGATGCCGTCGATCGATAAAATGACATCATCCGGCTTTAGACCAGTTGAAGGGTTAACCGACGCCACCTTGTTTGAAAAAAGTGCCATGTATATTCCCATCTCTCGCGCACGTGGTAGTTTTTGAACTCCGAGTAGAGTTGCCGTGGCACCGTTGGAGAATTTCAAAACAGAACCTTTGGCGATCTTTGTCATTTCACCAAAAGCGATGCCATTTATCTTCAAAAGCTGCCCATTTGATGGAACATCTCTGTTTAACACCATGAAGTATTGAGGACCGATTTCCTTAGGTGTTAGCGAAGTCTTCAACACCCGTCCATTTCTCACATAGACGACGTTCAGCTTTTTTTGACCCTTTACAAACCAACTAACTTCCGTCGGAGACAGGATAACGTGCCCGTTGATGGATTTTATTCTGTCTCCGGATTGAAGGCCGGCAATTGCAGCGGGTGAATTGGGAACGACCCAACTCATGCGGGCTTCTGGGAAACCCCAAACGAGGGAGATCAATATCATGATAACGTAACCGGTTATTATACTGAACAGGGGTCCGGCAAAACTTATCAAAAAACGTTTCCATGCTTTCTTTGAATACAGCAGTCGATCTTTTGAAATTCCATCAACACCTTCGATTTGAGGGTCGTCACCAGCCATCCTCACATATCCGCCTACGGGAATGGCACGCAATCTATAAGCGGTTTCTCTGCCTTTTACGGAGAATATCTTTGGGCCGATTCCAACGGAGAACTCGGTAACGTAGACTCCAAAAAGTCTTGCAAAGATGAAATGACCCAATTCATGTGCGATCACTATTCCAAGAAATATCACGATGAAATAGAAGATGCTCAGCAGCATTTTTTCACCATCTCCCTTGCCAAACGTCGCGCTTCCGCGTCAACAGTCACTATCGATTCATAATCATTCAAGACTTTAGGCCAATCATTTTCAAGTGTTTTTTCAACGATTTTGTAAATATCGATGAAGCGTATCTTTTCCTTCAAAAAGGCACCGACTGCAACTTCATCTGCCGCGTTGTAAACAACTCTTGCACCGTCTCCGGCTTTTAAACACTCGTAAGCCAAACCCAACGCTGGGTAACGTACAAGATCCGGTTTTTCGAAAATGAATTCACCAAGCGGTGTGAATTTTCTGGAATTTTTCGATCTCTTTGGGTAATGAAGAGCGTAAGCTATTGGCAATCGCATGTCAGCATCGGAAGCGAGCATTTTGATCGTACCGTCATAGAATTCTATCATTCCATGAACTTTGCCCTGTGGGTGAAGCACAACTTTTATTTTGTCCTGAGGAAATCCAAAGAGAAACCGTGCTTCCATAACTTCTAAACCTTTGTTAAACATCGTTGCAGAATCCACGGTTATTCGCGCGCCCATGTTCCAAACGGGATGCTTTAACACCAATGTCGGCGTCACATCTTTTAATTTTTCAACGGGTACGTTTCTAACGGCTCCACCAGAGGCCGTTAAAAAAATGGACTTAACCGGCTCTCTTTCTCCGTCTAAAAGTTGAAATATTGCGTTGTGCTCGCTGTCAACAGGGATAATTTCACAATTGGATTTTCTCATCGTTTCCAAGAAAAAATTTCCGCCAGCCACGATGGATTCCTTGTTGGCAAGACACAATCTTTTGGAATATTTTGCCGCTGTTATCGCGTGCTTGAGACC
>WFSH01000136.1 GCA_015486145.1 Mesoaciditogaceae bacterium | reverse complement strand
TTTCTAGCCCTTTTCTCTTTGATGTTAGTTTTCGTCGAGCTTAACGTTTTTATCATTTATGGATTGTTGAAGTTTAATGGCTTAAAATTGTATAATCCAAGGGCTGTTTTTTTAACTCTTCAAAAGGATAGAGAAAAAAGAGAGGCATAGTTTTTGGTGAAGGAGGAAATATGGAAAAAAGTGTAATTTTTGATAAAATAGGTTATAAGTTTTTCTTTGAGAAGTGTACCGATTTTATCGAGAAGGGAAGGTGTCTTTGATGATAAGTTTTATCATCAGGAGGTTACTCTTGTTGCCAGTTACTCTTTTGGGTCTCACGTTTTTAATATTCTTTTTCACATCTTTTTTATCTCCTTATCAATTGGTAAGTGCCTATGTCACGAGTCCAAGGGAACTTCAAGCGGGTCATATAGAAGCTATTATCAAAAAGTACGGACTAAACAAGCCTTTCATATTTAGGTATGGAAGATGGTTGGATGGTCTTGTTCACGGAAATCTTGGATGGTCTACTTCTTTGAATGAGCCGGTTTCGAAAGTTTTGGAACAAAGGTTTCCCGCAACGATCAGCCTTGCGATTTACACCATATTAATCGTTATCCCGGCTGGCATATGGTTAGGAGTGATTGCCGCGGCGCATCACAACAAAGCGACAGATCAGATTTTAAGGGTGGTGGCGCTTTTGGGATATTCGGTGCCAGCTTTCGTACTTGGACTTTTACTTCTGTTCTTATTCTACGGTATATTAGGTTGGCTTCCTCCCGGAAGGCTTGACCAATGGGCCCAGATGATTCTTTATAATTCCAAGGATTTTCATCGTTACACGGGTGTAACTTCAATAGATGCGATCCTCAACGGAAAGTGGTGGCTGTTGTTGGACAATTTGAAACATCTTATAGATCCCATACTTACCCTTTCTTTCCTTTCAATAGCCGGTTTACTGAGAATCACGCGTTCATCCATGCTCGAGTCACTTGGCCAAGATTACATTCGTACCGCTCGGGCCAAGGGATTAAGTGAGAGGGT
The DNA here is from genome assembly GCA_015486145.1 of Mesoaciditogaceae bacterium. Classification (GTDB taxonomy): domain Bacteria; phylum Thermotogota; class Thermotogae; order Mesoaciditogales; family Mesoaciditogaceae; genus WFSH01. Next base: position 4,535 of record WFSH01000136.1, on the reverse strand, counting down.
GGTGGTTAACAAGCATGCAAGGCGTAACGCACTTATTCCGGCCACGACCGTTGCCGGTCTGATGTTCATAGGGTTACTTGGAGGTGTCGTTATAACCGAGACGATATTCAACTATCCAGGTATTGGGAGTTTTGCCGCACAAGCTGCCGAACAATTTGATTACGCAGGTGTATTGGGTGTGGCTCTATTGTTTGGAATTGTAACGATCGTTGGAAACCTCATCGTGGATATTTCTTACGCGATCATAGATCCGCGTGTTAGAGTGGAGTGATGTGATGATGATCTTGAGGATCCTCTTGAACCTCTTCAAATATTCTTTCAGTATGGAAGGATTTGTCAAAATGGTAAAAAAGATAGCACGAAATCCCACTTCGCTGGCAGGATTACTGATAGTCCTTTTTTACGTGGGAATTGCGATTTTTGCTCCTTTGCTTGCTCCTCCACCTTATCCGGACACTCCTTATCAGATGCCCCAAAATGGATGGTCCTCGATTCCAAAACCACCGAGTTGGCAAGATCCATTTGGAACAACTCAAGGACAATATGACATATATTACGGGATAATCTGGGGAACAAGAACTGCTTTCAAGATCGGTATAGTGGTCATTGGGCTTGCCCTTATCATAGGATTGATCGCTGGAACTACAGCTGCTTATTTTGGAGGGTGGGTCGATGAAGTTATCATGAGGATCACCGATATATTTCTGTCTTTCCCGTTTCTCGTTGCGGTGATCGTTGTGGTGGCAATACTTGGTCCAGGCTTGAACAACGTCATGTGGGCGTTGGTGATGTTCTATTGGATGATATATGCAAGGTTGATAAGAGGGAGTGTGTTAGAAGTCAAGGAAAGTCAATACGTTATGGCGGGCAGAGCTCTCGGAACGCCTGGGATAAGAATTGTGAGTCGTCACATATTGCCAAATTCCATATTTCCCATCATAATTCAAGCTTCTATGGATATGGCCACCATACCGCTGACGGCCGCGGCACTCTCATTCCTTGGACTTGGAGCTCCAGTTGGATACGCGAGTTGGGGTCAATTGGTATCTTTTTCAAGAAACTGGATAGTTTCTTCAACCGGAGGAAGTCCATTTGCGTATTGGTACACGATCGTGTTTCCAAGTATAGCTATAGTACTTTACGCCATGGGATGGAATTTGTTAGGGGATGCTCTCAGAGATATACTCGACCCGAGAATGCTCATATAATTAATGAGGATGTGATTTGAATGGCGGATACGAATGTTTTGTTAGAAGTTAAGAACCTTCACACCATATTTCACACGGAGGATGGTACCGTGGAAGCGCTTCACGGTGTCAATTTTGAGGTGAATAAGGGAGAAACTCTTGGCCTTGTTGGAGAATCAGGTTGTGGGAAAAGTGTTACCGCGCTTTCGATAATGAGACTCTTGCCAAAAGGCATAGGAGAGGTGCCAGAAGGTGAAGTCATCTACAAAGGGAGAGATTTGTTGAAGATCCCAGAGCATGAGATGCGAAAAATCCGTGGAAAAGAGATAGCGATGATCTTTCAAGAACCAATGACAGCTCTAAATCCAGTTTATACCGTTGGAGATCAAGTTGCCGAAATGGTGGAACTTCATCTTGGAATGAGCAAAAAGGAAGCTTTCAATTACGCGATTGAAATGTTTAAAAAGGTTGGTATTCCGATGCCTGAGCAGCGAATTTATGAATATCCTCATGAGTTGAGTGGAGGTCTCAGACAGAGGGTCATGATAGCGATGGCGCTGTCGTGCAATCCGAGCTTACTCATAGCGGACGAACCCACAACGGCTCTCGATGTTACCATTCAAGCGCAAGTTCTCGATCTCATGCGCAACTTGTTAAAGGAGTACAATTCTTCACTCATAATGATCACTCACGATCTCGGTGTTATAGCTGAAATGGCCCAACGTGTGGCGGTTATGTACGCGGGTGAAATAGTGGAATACACGGATGTTGTGACGCTTTTCAAAAATCCTTCCCATCCTTACACACTTGGCCTGATGAGATCCATTCCACGTCCAGATGTTGAGGTGGATCGGCTTGAATCGATAAAAGGTGTCGTTCCGGATTTGTTTCACATGCCGAAAGGGTGCAGATTTAACAACAGATGTCCTTATGCAATAGATAAATGTCGGGAAGAGGATCCACCGCTCGTTGAAATTGAGCCTGGACATTGGAGCAGATGCTGGAGATATTCGGAGTTGAAAGAGCTTGTTAAGCAGCAGGAAGGTGGTGCCAAAGTTGGAAAAGCTTGAAGAGGAGAAGAAAGCGGAAAAGAAAACGGATGTTCTGCTGGAAGTCAAAAATCTTAAAAAATATTTTCCAATAAAGGCCGGTGTTTTCAAAAGTGTTGTTGGATGGGTGAGAGCGGTTGATGACGTTTCGTTTTTTATAAGAAAAGGAGAAACCCTTGGGCTTGTTGGGGAATCCGGTTGCGGAAAGACGACGACGGGTCAAACGATTTTGAGATTGATAGAGCCAACAGCCGGAAGTGTGTACTACAACGGTGTGAATCTTTTTAAGCTTTCAAAGCGAAAGATGAAAAAATACAGATCGAAACTCCAGGTGATATTTCAAGATCCGTACAGTTCTCTTGATCCAAGAATGCGCGTGAAAGACATCATAGCCGAGGGTTTAAAATCTATTCACACAGCTTCACGTAAAGAGCGCTACGAGTTGGTGGAGAAGTATATGGATCGAGTTGGGCTTTCACCTCTTTACAAAAATAGATTTCCCCACGAATTTAGCGGTGGTCAGCGGCAAAGAATAGGTATTGCCCGTGCTCTCATACTCAATCCCGAATTGATAGTTTGTGACGAAGCCGTATCGGCGTTGGATGTTTCGATCCAAGCTCAAATTCTCAATTTGCTCGACGACCTTCAAAAAGATTTTAACCTTACTTATCTTTTCATCGCTCATGACCTCAACGTTGTTAAACACATAAGTGACAGAATAGTGGTTATGTACCTTGGGAAAATTGTGGAAATTGCGAACAAACATGAATTATTTAAAAATCCACTTCATCCGTACACAAAGGCGTTACTTTCTGCCAATCCAATACCCGATCCAACCATAAAACGTAAAGATCGCATCATCCTCCAAGGAGATGTTCCAAGTCCCGCCAATCCTCCATCTGGATGTCGATTCCATCCAAGATGTTGGATGGCAAAACCCATATGCTCTCAAACGGAGCCTCCTTTGATCGAAGTTCAACCTGATCATTACGTTGCGTGTCACTTTTGGAAAGACATGGCTGCGCAAAATTGATCAATTAAAGAATAACGTGAAAAAACAAAAGCCACCTCAAAAGGGGTGGCTATTTTTAAACTTCTTATTATTCTGTACGGGCACGACATGCCGTGCCCCTACGTGTCGAACATGGGGAACTATTTTAAGGAACCATAGTCAGTGTTGGATACCTCTTATTATTATGAGTTCAATCGTGTCTGGAGACATCTGTCCTTCAGGCAAAAGCGCAGATGATCCCACAATATCGGTTACCGCTCTTGCATACTCCGAAGCTGGTCTACCCGTTTCCGAAGAAATAACTCCAGCCACTTTTTGAACAAAAACTTCGTATTTGTCCTTCATATAACGCCAATTCTGGCTTTTTTCAGAATAAAGACGAGTTTTTTCTCTCTCGATAAGCCTCAAGGATTGACGCTCATTTCTCAGAAAATCTATGTACGATCTCAAAAATTGTTTCACTTTCTTTACGTACTTTCCGTCTTCTTCAGAAACTCCAAAAACCTTATCTTCGAGTTTGTGAAAAGCCTCGTCCCACGCTTCTTTAAAAAGCTCTTCTTTACTTGGAAAGTAATAGTAAATCAACGATTTTTTGACTTTGGCAATGGACGCAATATCTTCCATAGATACCTCAGCATAAGAATGCGAAGCAAAAGCTTCACGCGCCGCTTTAAGTATGGCTTCTTTCGTTCTGTTCCCCAATTTAAGATGCTCCCCTCTTTGAGGTATCTGAAATAGTTTTTTCAAATGGGATTGATTGACCGTACAGTCAATATGATATCACATTTTTTCATTTAGGTCAACAAAAATATGGTTCTTTTCGAGATAATGTGGGTAGTATTTTTCGAATAACACATTCTTTGACAGTTTAGTACCGCTTTACAAGCGGTGAGTGTAATCTTTTTGAGGTCTTGTCAAAACTGATTCGCTCCCTTAATTGGAAGAGTCCATTTTTTCTCACTCAATAATGAGGGCGTAAAAATTCAAAGCAACAAAAAGCCCCGCTTCATGCGGGGTTGGGTAATATAACTGTGAACATTTGGCAGCCCTATGGGGAATCGAACCCCAGTCTCCTGGCTGAGAACCAGGCGGACTTACCACTATCCGATAGGGCCACCAATATGATATCATATTAATGTGTTTCTTTTAAAGCGAGAAAGTTTTTACGGTGTTGTTAATTGTGTACACGTTGATTCGCAGCACTGAAGAGAGAAAGGAGGAAAGTTTTATGAAAAGGATCGTTTTGGGGTTTCTACTGTTGACGTTCATAGCTACTTTGTTTTTCGC
>WFSH01000135.1 GCA_015486145.1 Mesoaciditogaceae bacterium | reverse complement strand
TCTCTCGTGAACCCACACGAATTGAGACAAAAAATAGTGGAAATAGTTGAGGGCAAACCTGATAGAACTTTGAAACTCGTTTTGGAGTCTTTTGGCTTTAAATACGGAATTCCCATGAGTGCGGATTTTGTCTTCGACGCCCGTTTCTTGCCAAATCCTTATTACATAGAAGAATTGAAATCAAAGAACGGTACCGACCCAGAGGTGGCTGCATACTTTGAGAAATTTGATGTGATGAAAAGTTACATTTCAAGTATGGCAAGTTTGATCGATTTGGTGATCAGAAATTATGTCAAAGAGGCAAAAGACGTGCTTTACGTCTCGGTGGGTTGTAGCGGAGGAGTGCACAGATCTGTGTACATAGTCCAAGAACTCGCCTCCATTTTTAAAGAGAAAGTGAATGTCAGCGTTTCCCACAGGGATCTGTTAAGATAACGAATTTTTACACTTTCTCAATCTGCTTTTATTCTTTCAAACCGGTGGAAGCCAATCCCTTTACAAACAGCTTCTGAACGAAGAAAAATAGTAACAAAGTTGGCGCGAGAGCTATCAAAGTTCCAGACATGATTATCCCCCAATTGTTGTTAGACTGATTGCTCATTAGCATTTTTAAACCTATTTGGACTGTTTTCATGTTGTTACTGTTTGTCACCACCAACGGCCATAAATACAAGTTCCAAGCGTACACAAAGTTGATCGCCGCAACGGCTCCGATCATGGATTTTGAAATTGGTACGAGTATCTGAAACAGGAATTTCATAGGGCCGGCCCCATCAATTTTGGCGGCATCTTCCAATTCTTTTGGAATGGTTAAAAAGTGCTGCCGCATCAAAAAAGTTGAGGTTGCACTTGCAAGAAAGGGAACCGTTAAAGCCCAATAGCTGTTAACCCAATGAAAGGTTCTCATCAAGCTGAACAAGGGCACTATCAACAACAGTTCGGCCGGCATAAATAGAGTTATGAAAAGAATCCCAAAAAGTATACCCGAGCCTTTAAATTTGAAATTGGCAAAAGCGAATCCCGCAAAAATACCAAACAGTGTCTTTCCAAACATTATAACTATCGCCATGATGAAACTGTTGAGCAAAAATCTCCCCATATTAACTTTCTGAAAAACTTCTAAATAGTTTTGCAGATAAAATTTATGTGGGAATATAGTCGGAGGAAATGAGAAAACCTCTCCTGGACTCTTTAAACTCATAGATATTGCAAGCAATATTGGTAAAAGTACAACTAAAGACATCAACACTAATCCCACTTCAACAAACAGAACCCTCAAAGTATGCCTTGTTTTCCTTTTCATCTGTAATGCACCGCTTTCTGCACAAATTTAAAGTAAATAAACGTAACGATTCCCATTATAAGAATGAGCACAATGGATTCTGCTGAGGCCATGCCACTGTTAAAATAGATAAATCCGTCTCTATATAAGCGGTATATAAAAGTCGTGGTGGTATTTCCTGGGCCTCCTTGTGTCATTATGTCAATTATTCCAAACGAGGAAAACATGGTAAAAGTTACGTCCATTATGGCCAAGTAAAACGTTATTGGAGAAAGCAATGGCACGGTGATGTTGAAGAATCTTTTCACAGCCCCAGCCCCATCTATTCTCGCGGCCTCGTAGTAACTCTCCGGTATACCTTGGAGCCCTGATAGAAAAAATATGATGTTAAAACCCAAATTTTGCCATATAGTTGCCACTATTATTGCCATCAAAGCAGCTGGGTAACTCGTTAACCAATGCGTTTGAACACCAAAGATCCTTAAAAAAGCATAACTCACATATCCCACCACCGGATTTAATAAAAAAGACCAAAGCATACCGGCAATTGCAGGAGATACCGCGTATGGTGAAAAAATTATTGTTCTAAAAATACCTATCCCCGGCACCTTTTCGTTTAAAAGTAAAGAAAACAGCAAAGAAATTACGAGTCCAACGAAAATGCTAACCACGACGAAAATCAACGTTGTAAAGGCCTCTTGCTGGTAGCTTGGCGATTCAAAAAGAGATTCGAAATTCTTTAAACCGACGAAAAAGACCCTATTTCCAAAGGGACTCACCCTGTAAAAACTTTTCTGAAATGTCATCACCGCTGGATAATAAATAAAAAGTCCAATAATAAGAAATGTTGGCACCAATAAAAGATACGGAATTAGCTTCTTCGACAAGTCAATCACCTCTTGATGTGCAAGTGTAAAAGCAGGGTGCAAAAAGGCACCCTGCCTTCGGAAAATTATTGATAAAGTGAGTTGTATTGCGCCATAGCTTGATCAGCTTGATCTTGAGCCCACTTAAGAGCTTGAGCGGGTGTCATGGCGTGATCGAAAACTTTTGAAAGTGCCTGTTCAATGGTGGCCCTGATTTTCGGGAAAACACCCGTAACGCCACCCCGTGTCGCATAATCGACTTTGGACATGAGAAGCTGGAACACGGTTGTAAGATATTGAGGATATTTCGCATAAAACCCTTCATACATCATTTTGGTTATGGCATTTTTATTAATCGGGAAATATCCAGTTCCTTCACTCCACTGGACTTGTTGTTTAGCTTGCTCAAGCCATTTCAAGAATTCCCATGCTGCCTTTTCTTTCATGGTGTTGTGAGTGTTTATCATCCACAAACTGGCTCCTCCTATTATGACTCCTCCATAAGGAACATTTGCGGGATGTGGAAGGGCCATAACGCCGAGTTCCCAATGGCCTTGTTTGGCTTCTGCAAGCATCATGCCAACATCAGATGTGGAATCTAACAGCATGGCGGCCTTTTGAGATGCAAATATCGCATTTGCGTTGTCCCAACCTGGTCCTCCATTTATCATTATTCCTTCTTGAATCATGTTGTTCCAGAAATTGAATATTCTCAATCCTGCTGGGCTGTCAAACACGGCTTTTGTTGCGCGTTTTATCCTTCCATTTCCATTGTTGAACATCAACGCGTTTTGTACAGCCATGTATTGTTCAAAGAACCAACCGATCAAACCAGACGTAAAGCCATACTGAATTGTCTTCCCATTTTTCTTTACCGTCAGTTTTCTCGCAACTTCCTCAAACTGTTTCCAAGTTGTGGGAGGATTGTCTGGATTCAAACCGGCCTTTTTGAAGAGCGTCTTGTTGTAATAAATAACCGGGTTTGAGGAATTAAATGGCATGCTGTAAAGCTTTCCACCAACGGTGTAATAGCCACGAACCTGTGGAATTAAAGTGTTTACATCGAATGACTTGTCTTCATTTATGAATTTTTGGATCGGTACGATTACTCCGCTATCGATCATCATCTGAGTGCCTATATCGTAAATTTGCACGATATCTGGTGGATTCCCTCCTTTAACAGCCGCGATCGTCTTACTCAGGGTCTCGCTGTATGAACCAGCGTAATCCGCTTTTACAACTATATTTGGGTGTGTTTGGTTAAACTCATTCACCAACTTTTGAACCATCTTTCCCAGAGGCCCGTTCATCGCGTGCCAAAATCTGATAGTCACTGGAGCGGCAAGAAGAAAGGAAACTGCAAAGACCAGCACCATTCCAAATACCATAAACTTACGCCACATAAAAAACCACCTCCATTTAAATTTTGCCCATTGGGCAACCAAAATCAAATTTAAAAAATTTGTTCATCTCAAACTCTCAAATTCAACATTCGAAAATTCATGAACAACTGATCCTACAATTAAACCTTTATCTCAGTTTTAACCCTAAGCGGACAACATTAAATGAGTTTTTCCTCACCTTAAATCTTCAACTGTCCAATACAGATCGAGCTCTTTCAATTTTTCAGCTTTTGGAATCCCGTTTTTGTCCCATCCTCGGGCTTCATAGTATTCGTCCAACATGGAATCGTAGCTACCTATGGCACTTTCGGAAATGGTGGCATATTTTCCAAATTCTGGTATTCTTTTGACTCTTTTGGGCAATTCGTCATCCTTTCTGGCAATTCCCTCTCTCACATTAAACATACGTTGAAGGTTGTAGATCCTTTCTCCTACCTTCAAAAGCTCTTTTCCATCGATGTTCCATCCTGTGAGATATGAAAGTTGGGTTGCTATATCCTCGGGGGTAAGTCCAGCATAAATGTAGAATTTACACAGCCCGATAACATCTGGAATTATTCCAAAGTCGTGAAGGATTTTAGAGGCTTTACCCTTTCCAACCTCTTCAAATCTATCAACTTCGTTTGGATCCCTCAAACCATATGGGATCAATCCAAAATCAACTTTGTAAGCGTCGTAAGCCATTCCTTCAATTGGATGAATGTGGCTCATTCCTATGTTGCTTACGCCATAAGTCAACGCCAAAGCCTTTCCTGATCGTGGATCGTGAGCTGCACCCTCCAAACCTTTAACGTGTATTGCCATTTCATCTGCACTTTTTCCAACCTTTCGTGCTGCTCGCATGACACCATCGGCTAAAAGGTCTCCTATTCCCTCTCGATTTGTTATTTTCTTTATCATTTCCACAGCTGCATCCATGTTTCCCCACGTCATATCAAGTCCACCAAAATCTTTCTTTGTGAGCAATCCATTGTCATAACAGTCCATTGCAAAAGCTATGGCAGCACCAGTTGAAATGGTATCAAGTCCGTAAGCATTACACAAATACGTGGCGTGAACCGCGGCATCCATATCATCGTTCATTATGAAAGATGTGAAAGCCGATACGGATTCATACTCAGTACCTCCATGAACTGGTGTCTTCCACTTACCAGACTCAACTTTCGCAATTCTTCCACAAAAGAGTATGCACCCCTTGTAGCACCCTTCCGATTTAACCAAATTGTGAGTTTTAAAGTGATCGTACAGTTCTTGTCCTTTTCCCCAGGAATTTGAACGCCAATTCTTGGTTGGCCAATCACCTGCTTCATCACACTTCCCAAGATCACCAGTTGTACCGTTCAACTTGAAACCTAAATTGTCCGGATCATTCAAAAGTTTTTGAGAGGCTTGTCGACATGCCTTGTAAAATTCATCACGTTTGGCAATCGGAACTTTTTTTTGACCTTTAACGGCTACGGCAAGTAGATTTTTGGAGCCCATGAGTGCACCTGCCCCCGTTCTGCCAGCAGCACGTGAACCATCACCGAACATCACACTCGAATACAAAACCATTCTTTCTCCAGCTGGACCGATAGAAGCTATTTCAAAATCTTTTCCCAATTTTTCTTTAAGTGTCGACGTTTTCTCATAGGTTGTGAGATCAGAAAGAAAAGAAGCATCTTTAAATTCCACATTCTCACCATCAATTACGAGATACATTGGATTCTTCGCTTTGCCTTCTATTATCAACAGATCATAGCCAGCCTTTTTCAGCATGGCTCCCCAATCACTACCACTTCTCGACTCTCCCCAAATACCAGTTAAGGGAGATTTAAAGCACAAATCCACGCTTCCAGAACCCGGGGCAGCAGTGGCAGTTAAAGGACCCGTTGCAAAAATCATTTTGTTCTCCGGTGATAAAGCATGTAGGCCTTTTGGAAGCTCTTCGTACAATATTTTCGCTGCCAGACCTGCACCACCGAAATATTTTCTCGCATCATCGGGGTCAAGTGTTTCTTTCTTTACCTTGTTTTCAGTGAGATTTATTCTCAACATGTTCCCTGCATAACCGTAAAGTTCAGCCATGCAAGTCACTTCCTGTTTCTTTTGGAGAGCAAATGCTCCAGCCTTTCTCTTCCCTCATAAGCAACTTCAAAAAACTCTTCAAGATTTTCGAGTGTGGCCTTTCTGGGGTTGAATGCAGACATTGAATACATTTTTTCAGATCTCTCCAGGATGTACTTTGCCACCGTGGGAATATCTTCTTTTTTCATTCCGTAAGATTTCAAATCCGTTGGCATGTCCACATCTTCCATGAGATCGAAAGTTGCTTCTATGGCTGACACTGCAGCCTCTTCAACTGACATGTAACACGTGTCCACTCCCATAGCTTCCGCGATGAGCGCAAGCTTTTTTTGACCATAATCACTTGGCAAGTTGAACCAATAAACGTAGGGAAGCAACACTCCGCAGGCCGCACCATGAGGAACGTTGTACTTTGGAGATATCCCCTCAGAAGCGGCATGACCAAGAGTTGCGGGCCCTGCTACCCATGGAAAACTTATGACCATCCCACCTAAAGCTGCCGACATGGCCATGTTCCACCTCGCCTCCAAATTTTCTCCCTCATGATAAGCGGCTTTGATGTTCTCTGCCATGAGTCTTATTCCTTGAAGAGCCAAAGCATCAGAAAAAGGATTCGCTTGCTTGGATATAACGCCTTCGGCACAATGGCTAAGAGCATCAAAACCGGTGTTGGCTGTCACATGTGGAGGTAATTTTAGCATAAGGGCAGGATCTATCAGGGCGTATTCTGCGAGAACAGGATCCCCGGTTATCCATGTTTTTGCCGTTCCCACGTACCTTTCAGGGATGATAACAACAGCTGTGTTAGAGACTTCACTTCCAGTTCCAGAAGTGGTGGGAATAAGAAGTTTTGGTTTGGACGCTGGTAAAAGTTTGGTGCTTGGAGCAAGATAATCTTCTATCTTTTCTCGGCTACCGGCAAAACACGCGGCCATCTTTGCTCTATCGAGGCTGCTACCTCCCCCTATTCCCACTATCAACCCGTAATCTTTTTTAGATGCTTCTTCTATGACTTTATGCACCTGCTCAAGAGTGGGTTCTATGGCATCAGGCGCGTACACATCAACCTTGAAGTCATGAGACTTAAGAGAGTTGATAAGTTTCTCTATTAAACCCAAATCGTACAACGCTTTATCTGTTATGATAATAACATTTTTATTTCTTGCAATTCCCTCGGCAATTTCTCCACTCTTCTCAACAGCGTTAAATCCAAAGAGCATATTGGGTGGCAACTTATATTCATCTTTCCTTCCCAGCCAATGTGACGAGAAAAGTTCTCCTTCCATTCTATACGCCTCCCATTTGATATTAAAAAAGAGAAACCACTCCCAAACTTTAGGGTGGTTTCTCTTATTCTCTCCACTCATTTTTAACATTATAGATCATTATTTCGCCTTTGTCAAGTTTTATATATAAACGATCTAAATGAAGGTTACGTTGTTACAAAAATGCGAGTCAATAATTTTAATTGGATCACACATCGAATTAAAGGAGCTCTCTTCATTTTTGTGTGGTTAAGATATGATATTTCTCTATTCTTTTCTTGTAGGTTTGAACAAAGTCATTCAAAAATACCTTATCATCAAGTAAAAGAACAAACACCCTTGAAGCCTTCGTCAAAACATATGAAGACGCCATACAAGATGTGAAATAACAAAGAGCAAGATTGCACAGTGTGCAATGTACTCTTGCTTTCACGACCAAAGCGATAGCTGCGAATGGAGGCACAGGATGTGCCGAGAAAGCGAATCTAACAGGATGTTAGTATGCAGCGTGCTCTGTTTTTTGTGTCATTCTGAACTTGATTCAGAATCTCGATCCACCTTGTTAGTTGCTTGGAGGTCCTGAATAGTTCCTACGGAACTTTCAGGATGACGGTGTGGTCAAAGACTCCAAAAAACGTCTGAATCAGTTTTGATTTTGACAAGGCTTCAAAAAGATTACACTCACCGCTTGTAAAGCGGTACTAAAATGTCAAAGAATGTTGTTATTCGAAATATGTTATCCACACAATCTCGAAGAGATATAGTGAGGTGGGTTCATGAGCACTTTTGTTGCCATAGTTGGCGGAAGCGGTGCAGGGAAAACAACCGTTGCCAACAAGATAGTTGAACATTTTGGAGAAAAAACGGTGTGTCTTAGTATGGATAGCTATTATAAAGATCTCAGTGTGGGCGTTGATCCAAGAGAAGTAAATTTTGATTCACCATCCGCATTTGATTTTGATCTGTTTTTTGAGCACCTCAAGTCACTCAAAAATGGTGATTTTATAGAAGTTCCGTCTTACAGCTTTGTCACTTACAGGCGTGATCCAACTAAAACAACGC
>WFSH01000134.1 GCA_015486145.1 Mesoaciditogaceae bacterium | reverse complement strand
TGGGTTGAGCAAATGCCATCATGGATAAAACTGAAAACAGCGCAATCAAGCTTACTACAAGAACCTTTTTCCTCACCAAAACCACCTCCAATAGATTTAAGGTAAGATTAAAATTATACATCACAATACCAGGTTATGTCAAATTTGTAAATCTTCTTCCTTGACATTTGGATCTCTTCACGATCGTGTGGACAACATTTTTCAATAACGACATTATTTGACATTTTGAATACCACTTTACAAGCGACGAACGCAATTTCTCGAAGTCCCGTCAAAACCTGTACAATATAGAGTCATTTACTTAATGTCTATATGAGCCACTCAATGGTCACTTCAGCCACCGAGCCCAGTAATCTCGTTTGGTTGAAAAGATCTTGAACAGTTCCTGCGAAACTTTCATGATGACGTCAAAGTAAAAGACTTTGTTTAAATGAGTTCACATGTTCTGACAGTATTTCGAGGGAGAGATTTAAATAGTCTGATTAGTCAAAGAATTTTATCACTTTTATTCGCATAACCCCAGAGAGAGCCTAAATATCTTAAGATTCATATTTACCGATCCTGTTTTTAGAATTTTCTAACATCAAAATCATATCAAGTATAACAGAAATGTTGAACTTCTCCTTAAAAAATCATTCTTGGTGTAGAATAGAGTGCATATACCAAAAACATCACATTATCTGAAAGGAGTGAAAAACATGCCAAGTTTTGAAACCCCATTCGCGGGTTTAAAAAGTGAAAGGAAACTCACAAAAGAAGAACTCGTAAGGGCCATAAGATTCATGATCGCGGCCGAATATGAGGCTGTACAACTTTACTTGCAACTTGCAGAATCCACGGACAACAAATTAGCTCAAGAAGTTCTCAAAGATATCGCAAATGAAGAACGCGTACACGCTGGAGAGTTTCTCAGGCTCCTAAAGGAGCTCGCACCAGACGAAGAAAAATTTTACTCTGAGGGAGCTGAAGAGGTAGAAGAAGAAATAAAAAAATTAGGATATCGATAAAAAACATAATTAGCTGAGAAATTCCACATATTATTCCAAGAAGTTCTCTTCCAAATGTAAGAGGACATTCTTTTTATGTCATTCGTAACTTTTCGAGGCATTTTTTAAAAAATCGTAATCTTAATCTGTTAGAATAGTTTGTAAAGCGAACTTGTTTAAGGGAGACATTGATGAGCAAAAATTCGCAGAATGGAAAATTGATCATTTCAAGCCTTGATCACTTTACGGTTGACTGGTTTACGACATTTCTCGTGCCTCTTTTACCACTTGTGGCGACGGAATTTTCACTCCAAAAGGGGACAGCGGCATTCATAGCGGCAACAATGAGCGTAATTGCCGCATTTTCGCAGCCAGTTGGTGCTTTCTTGGGTGAAAAATTCAACGCACAGATGATTGAAATCGTCGGTATTCTCATGGTATCCATTTTCATGTCTTTGATTGGATTAGCCATAAATATTTGGATGCTCGTTCTTTTTTTGGTTTTGGGAAATATAGGAAATGCCTTGTTTCATCCAAACGCGGCTGGATACGTTGGGAATATGCCTTTCAAGAAAAAGCACACGGCTATGTCTATTTTCTCAATAGGTGGCGCACTTGGAAGAGCCTCAGCTCCGTTGGTAATAGTTTGGTACGTAACCACTTTTAACATGAAAAATATGTATTTTATCATTGTAATGGGTGCTGTAATGGCGGTACTTACCAGCATCTACCTCTTTTCTGATGGAAAGAAAGTAAATTTAAAAAGCAAAAAAAGGGAAAGATTCAATCTTGGAAGAGCTTTCAAGGTAAAAGGTGTCACAAAGCTTATGCTGTTGATACTTTTCAAAACACTCGCAATGAGAAGTTTTTTTGTTCTCGTTCCTCTGTATCTTGTCTCCATTGGATTTCATGTTTTTGTAGGTGGCTTTTTTCTCACGTTTTCAGCTCTCGCAGGTGTCGTTGGAAATTACCTGGGCGCTTTCCTTGCAGATAGAATAGGGCCTAAAAATGTGAACGTGATTTCACTCTTTGCCTCAATACCTTTTGCTTTTCTTTTCATGATCGGTGGTAGTACTTACTTTATGCTATCAATGTACACGCTGATGACTTTTTTTGCATCTTTTAGTCTCGCTTTCAACATTTCTTACATGCAGGATTTTCTTCCGGAACACAGAGAAGTTGCTTCAAGCATGGCAATGGGTGTTCCTTGGGGAGTGGCTGGCGTTGCCTTCATGGGATTAAGTCTTTTAGCTAATTACGTTGGGCTTCACGTTGTGCTCTACATCGGAGGATTTGCTCTTCTCACGTCGGCTTTGATAGCGCTTGGATTGCCAAAAATTGAAACGAAAGTTCAAAGATAAATTTTTGCCACTTGCCAAGAGTGACCTTCTTTTTGGGATTCTCTTCATTTTTGTGTGGGTAGTATTTTTTGAACAACAGCACTCTTTGACATTTTGAGTATCACTTTACAAGCGGCATTTAAACAATGATGTATAATGGACAACAAGATAATTGGAGGAAGTGAAACCATGACGCAGGTTACCATCGAGGATTCGAAATTGATTTTAAAAGTTGAAGGTTTGGATAAGTTGTGGGCTTTCAAAAGTCATTTAGAAATTCCCTTAGAT
>WFSH01000133.1 GCA_015486145.1 Mesoaciditogaceae bacterium | reverse complement strand
TGCCTGTTCTTTTACTTGATAACGAGGTGTATTTGAATGAACAAAGAGCTGCATGTTTTGACATTTTTAGTCTGTTTTGTCAAAGAATTTATCACTTTTCACATACTTTTACTCACACAAAGTATGAAGAAAGCCAAATTCAATTGTCGTTATCTTCATCGTAATAATCATCGTCCTCGTCGATGTAATCCCAAATTTCATCTTCGGAGGAGATGATGTTTTCCTCGATTAATTCTTTAACCAACGAGGAAGCTTTTTTCAAGACTTCTTTGTATTCTTTCAATCTAGTTTTGGCTTCTGATTCTGTCATGCCATTCCAAACTAATTCTTCCAAGGCTTCGCTCTCGTTTTCTACGATATAACCTCTATCATCATCCCAAATAACATCCAAGGGGGCGTAATCCCGAATCTCGTTGTCTTTAATTAGAGAATATATTTCTTCCATTTTCTCCCTGAATTCTTTTTCCAATCGAATTACCTCCCGTTTCAGGTAGTCGAAAAAGGATTATATCACACTTCGATGTAATTGATCGTGTGGAATGGTAAAAAGTTTATGATTTGGGTGTGAATTTGTAGGTATTTTGTGGTGCAAAAGTGATAAAATGCAATGGAGGTTTAAAAATAAAATGTTCAGGGCGAGGAGGCAAAGAAAGTGAATAAGAAACTGGATCAGATCGTGCTTTCTCTCAAGGAAGAACTTTACAGGGAAGCGAGTGAAATCATAAAATTCAGATCGGTGCAAGGTGAGTTTGAAAAAGACGCACCTTTTGGCAAAGGAGTGAAAGAAGCTTTAAATTATGCTCTCAAACTTGGAGAAAAGTACGGTTTCAATACCAAAAACGTTGACAATTACGCAGGTCATGTGGAATTTGGAAGCTCGGGTAAACTCTTTGGTGTATTGGGTCATCTCGATGTGGTACCCGAAGGCTCAGGATGGTCAGTTAATCCATACGAAGGCGTTATAAAAGATGGTTATCTTTGGGGGAGAGGAGCAATTGATGACAAAGCTCCGACGATTGCGGCACTTTTTGCGTTGAGAGCCGTGAAAGAGTTGGGAATAAAACCTCAAAATAGGGTGAGGATTATTTTTGGAACAAACGAAGAATCTGGTTGGGAAGGGGTGAAATATTATCTCAAACACGAAGAAATGCCCGATTGGGGTGTTACACCAGATGCAGATTTTCCGATAATATATGCGGAAAAGGGTATCGTGAATTTCAAAATATCCGCTTCTGTGGCGAGCCATTCTTCAAATGGCAATATTTTTTTGGCATCGTTCGAGGGTGGCGAAGCTTCCAACATGGTGCCTTCCCATGCAACGGCAATTTTGAAGTTCAAAGAGGAATCCGTTGGTAAATTTGTCAAAGATTTTAAAGAGCTCAACCTCATTAAAAGTTTTAAACCCGCAAACGGTGCACGAGTTGAAGTTAGACCCGTGGATGACGAATTGATCGTGGAATCTTTTGGGAAGTCTGCTCATGGTTCTAAACCTGAGGAAGGTGTGAATGCGATATCCGCTTTGCTTGAACTGCTGTCGAAATTAAAACTGTCCGATGAGGGGTTTGGAAAAATCATAAAAGATTTAAACGAGAAAATAGGTTATGAAACTGACGGAAAGACTTTGGGAATATTTGGCAGTGACGGTATCTCAGGAAAGCTCACGCTTAATCTTGGCACGTTGAAAATTGATCGCGAGAGTTTTGAAGCTGTTGTGAACATTCGTTATCCGGTGTTTTTTAACGTTGACATGATCGAATCTCAGATGAAAGAATCTTTTTCCAAATTCAAAGTTGAGCGTCAACACCATCAGCCGCCGCTTTACGTTTCTCCCAACAGTGAGCTTGTAAAAATTCTGTCGGAAGTTTATGAGGATGTGACGGGAGAAAAGGCTTACTTGATCGCCATAGGCGGTGGTACGTACGCACGTGCCATTCCAAACGCCGCTGCATTTGGGCCGCTTTTCCCTGGAAGAGAATCAACGGAGCATCAACCAAATGAGAGAATAAAGCTGGACGATTTGTTGATGACCGCGAGAATATACGCTCAGCTTTTGTACAGAGTTTTAACTCAAACAAAATGAATTTACGAGAACGGTTTTGTGAACGTGTTTTGAATTTTTTCTCAGGATCGCTTGGAAATTACTTTGTTTTCAACTGTTGACAGAGAGTTTAAGATGAGGTATAATTTTTAATGTTCATTCTAAACTCAGAAAGGGGATGGAAGAATTGAAAGTAAGGGGAAAGTTACTACTTGTGCTGGCATCCGCCGCATTGATCGCATTCGTATTAAGTGGATGTTTCTTGCTGCCAGCCCCAAGTGTGCACTTCACAGCGCCCACAACGATAAGTGTGTCGGCTTATCCTGTTAATCGACCCATAATTTTTAAATGGTCAAGCACTTCGAAAAATATGGAATACACGTTGACCGTTACGAAAGCAAATTCAACACCGATCACTTTACTCAGTAATTCGTCGCTCACGGAATTTTCGACGAGTTTGACGCAACCAGGTGTCTACACGGCGAAAGTTGTTGGAAAGGACAAAACAACGGGAAAAGAGGGTATTGCCACCACACAATTTAATGTGACGAACCTCAAAGTGTTGACAACGACGACGCTTTATGGAACGAGCACGGTCAACGTCAAATGGGAGTCCTTGGACGGTAAAAGTTATACCTACCTCTATTCCATAGATGGTAAGACGTGGACCTCAGCGACTACAACAAGTGTCACTTTCAAGAAACTTCCAGACGGTAGTTACACTTTCCAAGTGAAGATAAAGAGCTCTTTAGTTCCAGCTGCCGTTTACAAATTCCAAGTG
>WFSH01000132.1 GCA_015486145.1 Mesoaciditogaceae bacterium | reverse complement strand
GTTCAGAATGACACAAAAAACAGAACACGCTGCATACTAACATCCTGTTAGATTCGCTTTCTCGGCACATCCTGTGCCTTCCTTCGCAGCTATCGCTTTGGTTGTGAAAACGGTCATTCCGGCCACCGAGCCGGAATCTCGTTTTGAAGAGATCCTGAATCAAGTTCAGGATGACACTAAAGCAAAAGACTCTATACTAATAAGTTCATATGTCCTGACAGTACTTCGAGGGTGCTTGTTCTTTTACTTGATGGCAAGATGTTTTTGAATGACTTTGATCAAACTTACAAGAACAGAATAAGAAAATGTCATATTTACCCATACAAAAATGAAGAGAACCATTAAAAAAGAATTATCCCCGATTTACTCGATTTTAGCACCATGAATTTAAAAAATCAACACTTCGCGTTGACTCTCAGCTATCGCTTCAACTCCACAACTCACCATGTGTAAAAAAACGCTGGGCTCATTTGAGTCCAGCTGATTTGTATTTGGGGGAATTGATAGTTTATTGATTAGAAAATCCAATTGACCCCTGCTGTTAGTTCTAATATCGGTATGTTGACACTGATATTAGCCGTCGGATATTTTAAATTCCACATTCTCCATGCACCTTTCAAATAAAACGTTTTAAACATTACTCCACCGTTGACTCCGAATATGGGAATCATCGATGACGTGCCCGAAAAATTACTAATTATTCCCCCATCGGCTCCAACAAAAACTTTTATTGCATCCATGTTGAATGTATATCTACCACCCCCAAGTGCCATGAAAAAGGTCACCGTTGTACCAGAACCTGCCAAAAATAACGTGTTAAATTGTCCAGTAGCTGAAAGACCTCCCATAACAGGCACGTTTATCCCCGCTGCAATGGTTGGCAGCGGATAAGAGGATAGCAAGGTTACTCCTGCTCCAAATTCTAAACCAAATCCAAAAATGAACACACTTGTTGCCAAGACAATGGTTACGAATATCACAAATTTTCTCACAGTATCCACCTCCACAAAATTTTTAATATCTATTAATCAAATACACAAAAAATTATATCATATTATTTAATAAAAATCAAAAATATATAAAAAAACAGAGGCATTTTAACCTTAATTGAGAGGTATGCCTCCATCCAATTTTTTACATTCTGTTTTAGCACAAACGCTTAACAAATAAAACACATTTCACATTTTTTCAAGCTTAACGGCTGTACCATAGGCAACTATTTCGGCTGAACCGGCCATTATTTGGCTTGTTGCCAACCTCACCATCACCACCGCATCTGCATTTAGTTTCTCAGCTTCATCTGTCATCCTTTCCAAAGCCAGTTCTCTTGATTTTGTCAACAACTCTCTATACCCCTTTATCTCCCCACCAACCAAAGTTTTTAAACCAGCGGCTATGTCAACTCCAACGTTTCTCGAAAGTACCGTGTTTCCCCTTACCAAACCTATAACTTCTTTCGTCTTGTAACCTGGAACGTTTTCCGTTGTGGTGATTATCATACTCCTCAACCTCCTCATAAATCCATGTATTTGAATTGAAAATATTCTCCAACGAATATTGCCAAACAAATGGAACATATCACGATGGTTGTTAAAACATCGATGCCATTTCCCCGTAAAACGTTACCTTTCGCCATATAATTGAATATGTCTAAAAATTTGGTCGGTTTAAAAATGCCTGAAATGTATAACCCAGCGTAGATTAGAATATCCAAAAGAAAAGGTTTTATCTGATCTTTGAAAAGCAAAGAAGTGTACGCCCCTATTTGATAAAGTAAAGCGGCACCTACCGTTGCCATTACTGTCCATGAGATCGTCATAAAGAATGAAAGATGATAATTAAACACCAGCGCCGTCAAAAGATACCCGAAACTTCCAGAGAACATTATCGTGACGAGCGACAGATAACCGATCAACATTTTAGATGAATATATTTCCCATCTGTTCATTCTTCCAAATACCACGTAAAACGTGCGCTTTTCTTTTTCTTTGCTAAAAATAGAAAAACTGAGTATCACGGCTACAAGTGCCGCCAATTGTGGATAGTTTTTCCCAAACCATTGACTAAAACTGTAGTAACTGAAATCGGATGAGATTTTTTTTAAAATCATGGAAAAACCTTTGTAAGGCGTGTTTTTTAAATATCCACGCATTTGAGGTGAATTTAAAAGGTTTATCGTGAAATTTCTCAACGAAACTATGGCAACAGCCGCACCTACCATCAGGAGCAGCATGACAATGAATCTCAATTTGATGCTGTTCCATTCTTTATAAAGTTTCATTTTGAATCCCCCTTTATCATTTCAAGAAAAGCTTGTGAAAGGTTAGCGTTGTTCTTCTCTTTCAAATCATCCAAAGAACCCTTGTACAACAAATTTCCATCTTTAAGGATCATAAGTTGATCACACACTTCTTCAACTTCAGAAAGAATGTGTGACGAATAAATGACGGTTTTCCCCTTTACCGCACTTTCTTTAACAACTGCGAGAACTTCATGACGAATCAACGGATCCAATCCCCACGTTGGTTCATCAAGCACGTAGAGTGCCACATCCTGGGCAAAGGCAAGAGAAACGTACAACTTAGTCCTATTTCCTTGTGAAAGCTCACCGATTTTTCTGTTCATGGTTATGTTGAAGCGTTTGGACAATTTTTCAAATCTTTCAAAGGAAAACTGAGGTGCAAAAGAAGCGAATATTTTAACCATTTTGGGGATCTTTACCCAATCGTACAAAGCTTTTTCTTCAGGTACAAACGAGGCATTCCTTATACCATTTGGAAATGGAACATTGTCTAACGTACGTACTTTTCCACTTGTCGGCTTTAGCATACCCAAAATTGATTTAAGCAACGTGGTTTTTCCAGCGCCATTTGGACCAAGCACGGCAAATATGCTCCCGCCCTCCACTTCAAAGCTCACATCCTTTAGGGCCTCGACATGATTTTTGTACTTCTTAACGAGATTTTCAACCTTTATCACCGCTGCCACTTTTTATCACCCTTTCCACAATACGAAATATTCTTTCTTTGATTTCTTCTTTAGTCATGGAAAAATTAACCATTTTTGTCACTATGGCTTTCATATCATTTTCCAGCTCTTTCAAACGTTCTTCCACAGAATTTTGGGGTGGTTTTGCAACACGATACCCAACTCCAGCAATGGAATAAATGTATCCTTTTGCCTGCAGCACAAAATAAGATTTTGCCACTGTGTTGGGATTGACATTCGCTTCTATAGCCAATTTTCTAATAGAGGGAAGCTCGTCTCCTTCATTTAAATCTTTGGAGAGTATCGCATCTTCCACTTCTGATACTATTTGTTTGTAAATGGGAATGTCTGAGTGATAATCCACTTTTATGCGCATTTCTCACCGACCTATTGAACTAATACAGTCATATTGTAACAGATAAAAAAATACATGTCAACAATCCAAATCGCCTCAAAAAACCATTAGCAACGTTGGATCGCAGATGTTCCTACCATGGGGCAATTGTGGTAAAATTAGGGTGGAGGTGTTTATCATGTTTTTTCCGTTTTTCTTTTTTGATCCGACAATGCTGGTTTTGATCCCTGCGATTATACTTGCCATTTGGGCGCAAACCAAGGTATCTACGACTTTCAACAAATATTCTCGTGTGAGATCGTCAACCAATTTGACCGGTGCTCAACTTGCAAGAATGCTTCTTGATGCCAATGGATTGTTCGACGTTAAAGTTGAAAGGGTTCCAGGAAAATTAACGGATCACTACGATCCAAAATCAAAAGTTATTCGTCTTTCAGATGCAACCTACAGTAGTAATTCCGTTGCATCCCTTGGCGTGGTGGCACATGAAACTGGACACGCCGTTCAACACGCACATCATTACGCTCCTCTTGTACTCAGAGATGCCATAGTACCAACTGCTAACATAGGTTCTGGACTTTCTTGGGTGATATTTTTCATTGGGTTGATCTTTTACAACGGTTTTTTACTCAAGGTTGGTATAGTACTTTTCAGCTTTTTCGTGCTGTTTACACTTGTAACTTTGCCGGTTGAGTTGGATGCTTCTCACAGAGCCTTAAAGATGTTAAAAAACGTTGTGGTGATGAACGAGGGAGAAGTTAGCATGGCGCGAAAAGTGCTCAACGCCGCCGCTTTGACGTATGTAGCCAGTGTTGCCATGGCCGCTTTGCAATTGCTCAGAATGATGCTTCTTTCGGGATACGTCAACAACAGATGAATGCGCGGCGTGTTGCCCTGAAAATATTCGAAAGTAGCGTCAAACGTGCTTTCGTATCCCAAGAACTCTGGAAAATTACCGATCCGCTTGATAAAGCGGATCGTGGTTTTGTTAGAAAAATAGTCTACGGAACTCTCAGATTTTTATTCTCGATTGATAGGGAAATTGATCTCTTGTTGAGAAAGAACACCAAGACTCCCCAGAGAGTACGAAACATATTGAGGTTAGGAGCTTACGAAATTTTGAAAACTGACGTGCCAGCGTATGCCACAGTTGATGAGTACACAAAAATGGCACCTCGGGAACTAAAGGGACTCGTGAATGCGATACTCAGAAAGATCTCATCGTCATCTGAGAAAATAAATTTAGGCTTTTCTCTGCCTGATTGGCTTCAAAAAACTCTTGAAAGAGATTTGGGCAAAAATATGGCACTTTTCATGGAAAAATCTAACGGTCATGAACTCTCTTTGAGAGCGGTCAAAATTGGAAGAGACAAACTACTGAGAGAGTTATCCGATTTTGTCGAGTGCCGAACCATGAATTATTCACCGTGGGGAGTGATTTGCAAGAATGGCATGAATCTCAAAAACGGCCTTTTTAAACGAGGAAAATTTACATTTCAAGATGAATCTTCCCAGTTGGTTGGCATTTCCATATCCCCGAAAAGGAACGAAAAAATATTGGATGCGTGTGGAGGCGTTGGCACAAAAACCACACATATCCTTCAAATTGAACGAAAGGCAAATGTGATCTACAACGATGTGAACGCGAAAAAAACGGAAATGGCGACCTCAAATTTTCAAAGACTTGGTTTGTTCCCCCAAGAAGTGATGAATTTTGATGTGCTAAAATATGCAGGAAAAACGTTGAATGCCAAATTTGATAAAGTGCTTTTAGATGCACCCTGCACAGCTTTGGGTACCATTGGGAAACATCCCGATCTTCTGCTGAGATTGAAAGAAGACGACGTTGAAAAAAAATCTGACATTCAATTGAAAATGCTCGAGAATTTGTGGAGAATGGTTAAACCTCAAGGAGAATTAGTTTACTCGGTTTGCACGGTCACCAAAGCTGAAACGGACGATGTGATCTTCAATTTTGTATCTCGGCACGATGACGCGGTGACGGTAGATCCATTTGACGGCACTCTCCCGTTTTCTTTCAACGGTTTGGGAGTTCAACTTTTAAGATATGTGGATGGATTTTACATATCAAAGATCAAAAGGTTGTGAAAACTTTGGAAAACGTGCTTGATTACGATTACGATGGTTTGAGAAAAAGGCTTGAACGTGAAAAGATAGAACCGTACAGGGTAACTCAGATATTCGATTGGATTTATAAGAAGAAGGCTTCAAGTTTTGCAGTCATGACCAACCTGTCCAAAAAACTACGTGAGAGACTTTCCCAACGTTTTGAGTTGAAGTTCCCAGAACTCGTGACAACCGTGCAATCGAAGGACGGAACGATGAAGTTTTTATGGAAGTACGACGACGAAAGCACAGTGGAATCCGTTTTGCTACGCTACTCAGATCGAATGAGTGCATGTGTATCGTCTCAGGTTGGTTGCGCTCTCGGCTGCGAATTTTGTGCAACCGGGAAATCTGGGTTTGTGAGAGATCTAACGTCCGGCGAAATACTCTCCCAAATACTTGGTATGGAAAAATTTGCCAAAGTGAGAATTGGAAATGTCGTCTTCATGGGAATGGGAGAACCCATGCTCAATTATGACGAAGTTATGCGTGCAATTCACGTTATGGTGAATCCAAAAGCTTTGAAGATAAGTCAACGGCGGATATCCATTTCAACAGCTGGCGTCGTGGAAGGAATTAAAAAACTCGCGACCGAACCCTTGGATGTGGTACTTTCAGTTTCACTTCACGCACCTAACGATGAAAAACGTTCCCAAATAATGCCCATCAACCGAAAGTACCCACTTTCAGCCCTTCTCAACGCTGTGCGGGAATACCAATCCATCAAGAATCGTCGTGTGACTTTTGAATACATCCTTTTTGAGGGATTCAACGACTCGATCGAGGACGCTTTGGAACTCGTCGAAATCCTCAAAGGCATAAAGTGCAACGTGAATCTCATATCGTACAATGAAACGGGTAGTAAATTCAAACGTACTCCATCAGACAAAGCAAAACATTTCGAGGAATTTCTGAAATCACATGGTCTCGAAGCGGTTATAAGGGTGGAAAAAGGGTCAGACATAGACGCTGCATGTGGACAACTCAGAAGGAGAATGCTTTGAGAACTGGTACGATCGTCAGCTTTCACTCAAACTTTGTGGTCGTGAAAGACGACAAAGAGGACTTGAAAACCCTTTGCACCTTGAGAGGAAGATTTAAGCTCTCTAAAACGAAGCCAATGGTCGGGGATCATGTTGAATACACAATAACTGGTGATCGTGGAAGAATAGAGTCGATATTTCCAAGGGGTGTAACGCTTAAAAGGCCAAAAGTTACAAACGTTGACACGGCAGTTGTGGTCGTCTCAATATCCAAACCAGATGTTCGGTTTTCCACGATAGATAGGCTCGTGGCTGCTGTTGCACTTTCAAAAGTTGATATCTTGCTCGTGTTGAACAAGCTGGACATAACCACAAATGAAAACATCGAAAAATTCAAATGGACTTATTCATCATACGAAACGCTCTTTACGAGTACGATAACAGGTGAGGGAGTGGACGATCTCAAAAAAAAATTGAAAGGGCGTGTATCGGTGTTTACAGGACCCTCTGGCGTTGGAAAATCCTCTTTGCTAAACAAAATATTCAATTTGAACCTCAAGACCGGTGAAGTTTCAACTGCCACCAACATGGGACAACACACGACATCCGCGGTTTCACTTTTGGAGTTGGAAGGAGATGGATTCGTTTTGGACAGCCCGGGCTTTATAAGTGTGAATTTCAGAGAGACCATCCCGTTGGAAGTTCAGGAACTCTTTCCGGAAATAAAATTGGCATCGGAGATGTGTACTTTCGACGACTGTGTTCACGACGCCGAACCAGGATGCCACGTTAAAGAGTTGGTTAAATTGGGAAAGATCCCTGAGAGCCGTTATAAGAGCTATTTGGAAATCCTGAATGAAGTGAGGAAAGGGGGAACAAATTGAGAAAAATAGAGGTTTCTCCATCCATACTTGCCGCTGATTTTTCGAAACTCGGTGTGGAGGTAAAAAAAATCGAGGACGTTGCCAATTACGTTCACATAGATGTGATGGATGGACATTTCGTTCCGAATTTAACGTTTGGATATATCGTCGCAAGAGCGGTAAAAAGTGTGACGGATCTTCCACTCGATTCACACCTCATGGTTGAGAATCCAGAAAGTCTTGTCGACGAATTCTGTGAGATCTCGGAAATAGTCACAGTTCATTATGAAACCACTTATCATTTGCATCGTTTAATTCAAAGAATAAAAGAGAAAGAAGTTAAGGCATTTGTGGCTTTGAATCCACACACTTCGGTTGAACTCTTAGAGGATATCATAATGGATGTGGACGGTGTACTCGTTATGAGCGTCAATCCCGGTTTTGGTGGCCAGAAATTCATTCCTAATGTTTTGAACAAAATAAGAAAATTGAACGATATAAAGAAGGAAACGGGCTTAACATTCAAGATTGAGGTTGATGGGGGAATAAACGAAGAAACATTTGAATCTGTTGTGAACGCGGGGGCTGATATATTGGTAGCGGGAAGTTATATTTTTGGCTCGGATGATCCGGTTGAAGCTGTCAAAATTTTGAAAGGTCAATCGAGAAATATTTCTGAAGGTTGAACCCTTTCTCTCACTCCATCATGCTCAACGATCAAAGAGTTGGATAACACTCGTACGACGGTGGCATGGTATGATTTTCCCCCGTTTTCAACTACTTTTACGGTCGTCCCCCTTTTTGTGATTACCGCATTTCTCCACAAATTGGTGATGACGTTTCGCTTTCCAGAAGTGATGAAGTTGTACAACCTCTTTATTTCAGAAGATATTCTTTTGAGAAGTTGACAAACACTTATTCTTTCACCCGTAATCTCAAGCAAAGAGGTCGCGTTTTGAAGTTCGTCTGGCAGATCGTTCATAACGTTTAGTCCCACTCCCACAATCACCGTGTGTTCTTTGTTATAGCTCATAATTTCAGTCAGTATGCCACCCAATTTTTTTTTGCCATAATATATGTCGTTTGGCCATTTCACACCCACTCCTTTGATCTTGAATTTTTTTAAGACGTTAACAACAGCAACTGAAGCCATTTTGGTGTAAATGTTTGGATCTTTTGGCAACCGTTGTGGTTTGAAAATTATTGAAAACCACAATCCTCCTTTGGGTGAGTACCAGCTTTTTGCGCTTTTGCCATGTCCATTAGTTTGAACGAGTGCCCAAACTATGTCTCCGCTTTTGAGTTCTGAGGCTTTCTTTTTTGCAAGATCATTTGTGGAATTCAAGGTATCGTAAGCGTATATTCTCGAAATCAATCCTTATCCTCCGCCTTTGAATCACTGAACGATATGTTTTCAACTTTTCCATCAACGTGAACGTCTAACTGATTGTACGGTATACTTATTCCTGCGGCGTTAAGCTCACGATAAATGGAAATCCCAACGTTTTTAACCGCATCAAAGTAGTTTTCACGAAGCACCCAAAAGCGAAGGGTAAAATTTATGGAAGAAGCTCCAAATCCGTCGAAGGTAACCTGGTTACTTACTGGCCCGTAATTCATCTCTTTGGAATAATTGTTTCCCTTGTAGACCAAGGGTTCCTCGTTTAAAACCTTTTGAAATATCTCCATGGTGCGCTTGAGATCTTCTGCGCTTAATTCGTATGAAACCCCCACCGACATGTCAATTCTGCGTGCCACTTTGGGCCAAAATTTGGTAACCTTCGAAGACCACACTGTGGTGTTGGGTATGTAAATGCGTTTTCCGTCCCACGTGTCGATCACCGTATGATTAAGCTTTATGGCATAAATTGTGCCACTTACACCTCCTATATCTAAACTTTCTCCTTCATTCACCGCATCAGTTACGATGATCATCAACCCACTGAAAAAATTTCCAAGTGGTTGCTGAAGGGCAAGACCAACTATCAAGCCTAAAACACCAAGACTTGTGAGAAGTGGCCAAAGATTTATGTTGAACATCCCAATCACTATCATGGATGCTATGAAAAAGAAAACAGATCTCAAAATGAGTTTGACAGTGTTGGGATATCTTATCGGCTTTTTCAACTTCCTTGTGGATGCTTCCACAACTTTGAATACATATTTGGCGAGGTAATAAGCCACTATGAAAATCACGATCGCAACTATTATTTTGATACCGTACAAAAAAAAGAAATCCTTGAACGATATGAAAGAATTGGTAACGATCGTCGCAGAAGACGTCATTTTTCATGCCTCCTGAATGAATGCTTTTCCTCCGGAAATGTTCTATTTTTCACATCGGATATGTAAAGTTTGAGTGCACGCTCAATTTCGGAGGACAAGTCTGCATATTTTTTAACAAATTTCGGAACGTGCTCATCATTCACACCTAGCAAATCGTGCCAAACGAGCACTTGGCCATCACAATATCTGCCAGCACCAATTCCTATCGTGGGAATTGATATGGATTCGGTTATCTCTTTTGCAGTTTCTTCCACAGTGAGTTCAAGAACGATCGAAAAGACACCCGAATCTTCAAGCATTTTCGCCTCTTCGATCATCCTGTAAGCGTCTTCCTCTTTTCCCTGTACGCGGTAACCTCCAATTTGGTTGACGGACTGAGGAGTGAAACCTATGTGTCCCATAACTGGTATGCCAACGTCCACCAGTTTTGAAATGAGTGGTGCCACTCTTCTCCCACCTTCAAGTTTAATGGCGTTTGCCCCGGCACGCATCAAGCGACCGGCGTTTTTGAGACCATCTTCGTCAGAAGCTTGATAAGACATGAAAGGCATATCTCCAACGATGAAAGAATTTGGGGCTCCCCGTTTAACTGCAGAGATATGTCTGATCATGTCTTCCATATCCACCTTTAAAGTCGTGTCATATCCCAACACAACATTACCCAACGAATCTCCCACAAGTATGACATCGATTTGAGCTCGCTCACACAGTTTGGCACTGAAATAATCGTAAGCGGTGACCATGGTTATAGGTTCTTTACCTTTCATCTTGATCAATTTTCTCACGTTCAACTTCGATCACCCTCTCTTTCAAGACTTCTACGAACTTACGATAAAGAAGTCCGATTTTGGGCGCAAAATCTTCAAGAGCCATTTCTTCGGCATGAACGAGTTGCATGTCGCCTCGCGCCACGGGACCAGTTATCGCTTCCTTAAGTCCAAGCTTTTCAACGTTTTCAATCGCTTGCTTGGCAAGATAATTTGATATTTCAATCGTTATCCTTTGATCGAGACCGGACATCGTGTAAAGTTCCCTTGACGTGGAAAGCAGAGCAACCATAAAATTCGACGCGAAAACGGCACCTGCGTGATAAAAAAGCTTTTTTGACGCGGATATCTCCCCAAATTTCAATTTTAGAGAAAGAAGCAAATTTTTGATCAACTCTTTACCTCTCTCGTTTCCTTCTATGACAAAATAAATATCAAAAAAGGCCTTCCATATTTCCGGATCCGCAAAAGAAGCGTTTGGGTGGATGGAAAATCTTCCAATACCGATCTGATCACATTCTCTGAGAAGCAAGGACGAATAAGCACCGCTAAAATGTCCTATGGCTTTGAACTTTTTTGAGATACTTAGGATTTTCAAGAAAGTCTGTCTTATGTCATCGTCCCTCGTTCCTATAAGGAGAACATCACATTTACCAATTTTATCGATCGTGGTCGGAATTCCTTGACCTATGAATTTCACCGCTTTTTTTGATGAATCAAGCGAAGAGTTAACGACATGTCCAATTTCATGCCCGTTTGTCGCCAAAAATTTAGCAAAATTCTTTCCAACTTTCCCGGCACCCACTATGTCGAAACGCAACATGAACCCTCCTTCTACACAAAATTATAACATGATTTTTGTATTTTCTTTAGATTGACGTGTTCAAAACAAAGGCATTACAAACTCTCTGGATCTCTTCAAACGGAACTTTCAGGAAGACGTTGTGGTTAAAGACTCCAATAAAAGAGCGAATCCGGTTCTGACGGGACTTCGAAAAAATTACATTAACCGCTTGAAAAGCGGTACTAAAATATCAAAGAATGCTATCATTCAAAAAATGTTACCGAAGGAAAGGTGATATAATAAGCTAAACGTACTTTTTGAGAGGTGTTGAGCATGAAGGATTTTGAGAATTTCGAATATTTTCTTCCCACAAGAGTAGTTTTTGGCACAGGCAGTATCGATAAACTTGAGAAGCTTTCCAAACCGCTTGGCAAGAAAGCCCTGATCGTAACTGGCAAACACAGTACAAAAGCAAATGGATTG
>WFSH01000131.1 GCA_015486145.1 Mesoaciditogaceae bacterium | reverse complement strand
CATAAATCCAGAGAAAAAATATCCCTCCATGTTTGAACCAATAGGTGGTTCAGCACCTGACATAGCAGGTAAGGGTATAGCCAACCCAATCGGTGCAATATGGGCAGCTTCTATGATGTTAGATTTTTTAGGTGAAACCGAGAGTGCAAAGCTGATATTCAACGCAATTGAAACTGTAACAGAAGAAGGCAAATATCTAACGCCAGATCTGGGTGGAAATTCTACCACTCAAGAAGTTGGAGAAGCGATAAGAAATAACATGAAGAAAATGGCATAAGTCAACATCATGAATTAACTCATATTTGGTGATCAATTTAGGAGGCGAACTTTATGTTTCTACTCAAAGCCAAAGATTTTGGGTGGGGTTATACAGATATAACCAAGGAAGGTGAAACTTCTGAAGATACAATGATGGATTTTGGAATACTTCGCCTTAAAGCTGGCACAATCTATGAAAGCGATCTCAAAAAAGAGCGGGCCCTTCTTTTAATGAAAGGAGAAGTGTCTTTCTTTGTTGATGAAACAGAAAAAAGGGCAACAAGAAACTCCCTATTTGATGAAAGGCCGTCGTGCTTACATGTTGATCAAAAGGCCCATGTAAAAATCACAGCTCTTACGGATTCAGAAATCGCAATTATAAGTACAACTAACGACGAGACATTTTCATCTGAGTTTTATGCGCCATCCGATGTTGAGAACGAATATCGCGGAAAAGGTACTATGCAGGAGACATCAACACGCATAGTGAGGACTATATTTGACAAGAGCAATGCAAAAGATGCCAATCTTGTGCTCGGTGAAGTCGTAAATTATCCGGGTAAATGGTCGAGTTATCCTCCACATCATCACCCACAACCTGAGATATATCATTATAGATTCTTGCCAGAAAATGGTTTCGGATTTGCAACCCTTGGAGACGACGTGTACAAGGTAAAGAATGGTGATACAGTGAAAATATTAAACGACAAAGTTCATCCTCAAGTTTCGGCTCCTGGATATGCTATGTACTACATATGGGTCATCAGGCATCTAGATGGTAATCCTTACATAAAACCTGTATTTGAGACTGAACATACCTGGGTTATGGAAAAAGATGCATCAATCTGGCCTAACAGAGGTGAATAATATGGAAAAAACTGTTCGGTTGACAACTGCTCAAGCTTTGCTGAAATTTTTAGATGCTCAATATGTAGAATTTGATGGAATTGAGCACAAATTCGTCAAAGGTGTTTACGGAATATTTGGTCACGGAAATCTTCTTGGAATTGGAGAAGCACTTGAGAACATGAAAGATCTTTCCTTGAAGTTTATACAGGGACATAATGAGCAAGGTATTGTGCATGCCGCTACTGCATACGCCAAGCAAAAGGATCGTCTTGAGATCTTTGCATGCACCAGTTCAATAGGCCCAGGTGCTTTGAACATGATAGTTGGAGCAGCTACGGCAAGTGTAAATAGAATCCCAGTTTTACTTCTCCCAGGAGATGTCTTTGCTGATAGACAGCCAGATCCGGTTCTTCAACAGATTGAAATGCCTTATAACTATACCATAACGTCTAACGATGCATTCAGAGCCGTGAGTAAGTATTGGGATCGTGTTGAAAGACCAGAGCAACTCATGACCGCTGCGTTAAACGCTTTGAGGGTACTGACCGATCCAGCTGAAACTGGTGCTGTTACTCTGGCTTTGCCACAAGATGTTCAAGGAGAAGCCTACGATTTCCCCGTGAGTTTTTTTGATAGGCGCGTTTATCATATCGACAGAAGGCCCCCTTCTGAATCTTCTCTCCAACGAGCAGTTGAATTGATCATCAATAAGAAAAGACCATTGATCATTGCAGGTGGAGGAGTACAGTACTCCAAAGCTACAGAAGAGCTCAAAAAATTTTCGGAAAAATTCAACATCCCTGTATCGGTTACACAAGCAGGAAAGAGTGTTTTGACGTGGGAATATCCTCTTAATATGGGAGGAGTTGGAACAACTGGGACCTTAGTGGCTAATCTGTTGGCAAAAGATTCCGACCTCATTATTGCAATAGGAACACGACTTATGGATTTCCCCACTGCCTCAAAAACGGCTTTTCAGAATCCAGAAGTTCAAATTTTAAATATCAACGTTAGCGCATTTGATGGATTGAAAATGAATTCGGTTTTCTTACAGTCCGATGCAAAACTCGCATTGAGAAAATTGAGCAATGCGTTAGAAAAAAACAGTTACAAAACCTCCTACTCATTGGATTATTTGAGTGACCTTAAACATGACTGGAACAAAGAGGTAGATAGACTCTATTCTCTTGACTCTCAAGAAGGGATTATGCAAACTACCGCATTAGGAATTGTGAACGAATTCATGACAGAAAACGATATTGTAGTAGCTGCTGCTGGCAGTCTCCCCGGCGATCTTCACAGGTTATGGAGATGCAAAGGTATTAAAACATACCACATGGAATATGGTTTCTCTTGCATGGGTTACGAAATTGCAGGTGCTTTTGGTGCGAAAATGGCGGAACCGGAAAAAGAGGTTTACGCACTTCTCAGTGATGGAAGTTATCTCATGCTCCATTCAGAATTGTTAACTAGTCTTCAAGAAGGTATCAAAATCAATGTGATCCTCTTTGATAACGGAGGATTTCAGAGTATAAATAGCCTTCAGAAGAGTCATGGCAGTGTCAAAGGCTTTGGGAATGAACTGAGATATCGTTCCAAAGAAACGGATAGATTGGATGGAGAATATATGAAGATCGATTTTGCCGGATTAGCCAGGAGCCTTGGTGCCAAAGCTTACACTGCAAATACTCTTGACGAATTCAGGGAAGCCCTCGGAAAGTCCAGAGAAGAAAAAGTAAGCACACTGATAGATGTAAAAATTAAACCCGGAACACAATCAAATGGCTATGAATCGTGGTGGAGAGTTGGTGTCGCGCAAACTTCGAATAATCCAAATGTGAGTGAAGCCTATCGTAGAGATCATGAATATTTTTCAAAGAACGCAAAAAGTTGGTGAATAAGGAGGCTTTTTGATGATCAAAAAGGGTGAAGTAGAACTTGGCATTGCACCAATAGGATGGACGAATGATGACATGCCAGAACTTGGAGGAGATATTCCATTTGAACGGTGCATAGATGAAATGGCTGAAGCAGGATTTGAAGGCTGTGAAGTTGGTAACAAATTTCCTCGTGACCCAGATGTTTTGAAAAGAGCACTGGAGCCACGGAATTTGAGCATAGCAAGTGCATGGTTTAGCACTTTTTTTACGACAAAAACAGCTGAGAAAACAGTTCGAGAATTTATAAAACATCGTGATTTTCTTTATGCTATGGGAGCAAAAGTCATAGTCGTTGCAGAGTGTGGGAGATCCATTCATGGTGACATCAACATACCTCTGCACAACAACAAGCCAATTTTCAACGATCAAGAATGGAAGAAGCTTGTCAATGGCCTTCACAAACTTGGCAAATTAGCTGCAGAAAAAGGCATGAGCATTGTCTATCATCATCACATGGGAACAGGGGTTCAAACGTTCGAGGAGATCGAGAAACTCATGAATCTTACGGATCCAACATTGGTAAGTCTCCTTGTCGACACAGGACATATGGTCTTTGCTGGTGGAGATCCAGCGAAACTTATCAAAAAATTCGGCAATCGTGTGAAGCACGTTCACTTTAAGGACATTCGTGAAGAGATCATGAAAAGATCCATTCAAGAGAATATGAGTTTCCTGGAATCCGTCAAACTCGGTGTCTTTACGGTCCCTGGAGATGGAATGATCGATTTTGTTCCCATCATTAATGCGCTGAATGATATAAATTACAAGGGTTGGATAGTTGTCGAAGCAGAACAAGATCCAAAGATCGCGCCACCGCTTGAATATGCAAAGAAAGCAAGAGAATACATACGAGAAAAAGCGGGTTTGTAGAAAGGAGGACTTATGTCAAACAAAGATAAGATTCGTGTAGCCGTAATTGGGGCAGGACGCATAGGTAAAATTCACATAGAGAATCTTGTTAATAAAATATCAGAAGCTGAAGTAACTTGTGTTGCAGATATTCAAGTCGATAAAACTAAGGAATGGGCAAAAAAATTCGGCATTGAAAGGGTTATTCCAGATCCCATCAAAGCTATTCAAGAACCCGACATAGATGCTGTGATTATTTGTTCTCCCACGGATACACATGCCGATCTCATCATTGAATCTGCTAGAGCCGGAAAAGACATTTTCTGCGAAAAACCCATCGATCGCGATTTGGACAGAATTGAAGCTGCTTTGAAAGAAGTAAAGAATGCAGGGGTGAAATTTCAAGTTGGATTCAATCGTCGTTTTGATCACAATTTCCGAAAGATTCGCTCTCTCGTGAAGAATGGTGAAATCGGCGATGTTCACATTGTGAATATCACATCGCGTGATCCAACTCCTCCTTCAATAGAATATGTGAAAAGTTCCGGGGGCATCTTTGTGGACATGACAATACACGACTTTGACATGGCTCGTTATTTAACGGGAAGCGAGGTAACAGAAGTTTACGCAGTGGGTAACGTTCTTGTGGATCCCGAAATTGGCAAAATTGGTGATTATGATACGGCTATTACAACTCTTAAGTTTGAAAATGGCGCAATATGTACAATTGACAACAGTCGAAAAGCCGTTTATGGTTATGATCAGCGCGTCGAGGTGTTTGGATCCAAAGGAAGTGCAATAGCCTATAACGATCGTCCAACAAACGTGATAATAAGTACACAAAACGCTGTTTGTATGGACAAACCTCTTTACTTCTTTCTTGAACGATACAAAGAGTCATTCGTGCAAGAAATGCAAGACTTCATAGATTGTCTGAAGGATGATGAAGAACCCATGGTTACGGGAAAAGATGGTTTTCAAGCGATGGCGATTGCTGTAGCTGCCACTAAATCCGCGAAAGAAAAGAAACCCGTAAAAGTGGAAGAGATACTGTGAAATGCTGAGAGAATGGTGAAAATGTTAAAGTTTGGAGTCATTGGTGCTGGCAGGTTGGGAAAGATACATACAATGAATCTTCTTAGGATACCTGGTGTTAAAGTCAAAGTTGTGGCAGATCTGCGAATAGAAGCGATCAAAGGATGGGCAGACAGTTTAGATATCCCTGAATTTGTGTCTGATTGGCATTCCGTTATCAACGATCCCGAAATCGACGCCGTCGTGATTACCTCACCAACCGTATTCCATGCAAAAATGATCACAGCTGCTGCCAATGCGGGAAAGCACGTGTTTGTCGAAAAGCCCTTGAGTCATGATCTGACATCCGCGAAGAAAGTTTTAAATGCTCTTGAGAGAACAAATGTAAAAGTTCAAGTTGCCTTCAATAGACGATTTGATCACAACTACAAAAAGATCCACGATGTCGTGACTTCTGGCCAAATCGGGAAGCCTCATTTTATCAGGATAACAGCAAGAGATCCTTCCCTTCCAAATATTGAGTTTGTGAAAAAATCCGGTGGAATATTCTTCGACTTCTTCATTCACGAATTCGACAACATTCGATTTGTAACAAACTCGGAAGTTGAAGAAGTTTATGCAGGTGGAAATGTGCGGTGGGAACCAGAAATCAAAAATGCAGGTGACTTTGACACAGCATTTGCAGTTTTGAAGATGAAATGTGGGACATTATGTGTGATTGATAGTAGCAGACAAGCTGTTTATGGTTACGATCAGCGAATGGAAGTTTTTGGCTCCAAAGGACAAATCACATCACTGAACGATCGAGAAACAAACGTCGAATTGAAGAACCGAGAAGCTGTCATGATCGACAAACCATTGTACGATTTTCAACATAGATATACTGATTCATTTGTTGAGGAAATGCAAGATTTTGTCAGATGTCTTTCTGTTGGGAACAAAACACCCATGGTTACACCGAAAGATGGTTACGAAGCTATTCTAATTGCCGAAGCCGCAACGAGATCCGCAAAAGAAAACAGAACTATTAAGGTAGATGAATTAAGAGGTATCTCCTAATCCCTTATGCGATCAGGAGATTTAGTAACAAATAGAGTCTTTCAAAATGAAGGGTAAAAATCGATTCATAAGTTCACATAGCAGGCAGGAAAGAGAAATAAGAAGCAAAAATTG
>WFSH01000130.1 GCA_015486145.1 Mesoaciditogaceae bacterium | reverse complement strand
CGTTGAACACCGTCTCAGATGGTTCAATCGCTTCCAGTATGGAATTGACGCGTTCTGGATCAACGTTGTCCATCACAAAAAGGCGTGGGTGATGTTCACGTTCCTCATAGCTCAACGAGTTCCACCTTGGAGAAAGAAGTGCAGATTGGATGGCTTGAATGCCAAGCGCCGATCCTCCAATACCTACAGAGACAAAATTTTGAAATTTTCTATATCTTTTTGCAAACTCGGTCACTTTCTCTATCTCAGTTGAATCATCCAGAACTCTAACAAACCCAGGTGGGCTTTTTCGAAAGGACTCCAAGAAATCATGGAGCTTTCCACTTATGGATTTTACTTTTTCAACTGATACGCCGTCTTTTACGTTATCTCCTACTGCATTTGTGAAATCGAATTTCACAAGTCTCAGCCCCCATTCAATTCAATAGGTTATAACACTTTCAACCTTGTATTCCTTCAGCTTCTCCCTTGGATTTAAAAAACTCAACTCTCCAAGAAAGATCATGCCCGAAACTATTCCACCAAGTTTTTCCACCAGATGTGCCATTGCCAACGCTGTGCCACCTGTAGCAAGTATATCATCAACAACGGCAACTTTTTCATCCGGATCTATCGCATCAACATGCATCTCTATCTTTTCTTTTGCGTATTCAAGATAGTACTCTTCGCCAACGGTAAAATAAGGGAGTTTGCCGGGTTTCCTTATGGGAGCAAATCCAACACCGAGTTTGTACGCTATTGAAGCGGCAAAAATGAACCCACGTGCTTCCGCAGCAACCACTTTATCTGGCTTAAACTCGTTTACCAGCTCAGACATCTCATCGATGGCAAAGGCAAAAGCCTTTGGATCTTTCAAAAGCGGAGTAATATCCTTGAAAATCACACCTTCAGTCGGGAAATCAGGAATATCCCTTATGTAAGATTTCAAATCCATTCTCAACTGCACTCCTTCTCAGATAGGTTTCCGAATTCGCTCTTTTATCCACACAAAAATAAAGAGAAGCAATTTCTGGTTAGCATGCCAAGAGTTTAACTAAAGTTATCATATCACAAATTGTGACGACTGTATCAATTGACCATATCTTTTAACCGATTTATTGCCTCAGATAACTTATCGTTTTTAATGTTGATTTTCTCAACTTGTTCTTTCACCCTCCACGCCAACCTGTAAAGTGGAGGAGGTAACATTCCCCATTCCATCAGATTCTTCGACTTTATAAATTCTTGAACTCCACCATCAAAAACTATCTGACCTTTCGATATGACGATCACCCTCTCAGAATTCTGGAGCGCTTCTTTCACAGAGTGCGTGACGATCACAATGGTTTTCCCAGATCTCCTGAATTTTCCCAACATATCAAAGAACAGCCTCACGCTTAACGGATCTAACCCAGATGTTGGTTCATCAAAAACGAGATACTCTGGATTACATGAAATGACAGAGGCGATCGCCACTTTACGCTTCTCTCCGCCTGAAAGATTGAACGGGGATTTGCTCAAAACTTCCCTCGATAAGCCCACCAAATCGATAGCTTCCATTACAACTTTATCCAACTCATCATTCTCGACACCAAAATTTTTAGGGCCAAAAGCTATTTCTCTAAAAACATTCTCCTCGAAAAACTGATGCTCGGGATACTGAAAAACTAATCCAACTTTCCTTCTTATCTCAAAAAGCGAATCCTTTTTCTCAGATGTCGAGATCCCATCGACGAAAACTTCTCCAGAAGTCGGTCTTAAAACACCATTCATAAGTTGTAAGAGTGTGGATTTACCAGAACCGGTTCTACCGAGAATGGTGACAAAATCTCCATTTGAAATCTCCATGTTGACATGTTCTAACGCTTTTTTTTCGAAAGGTGTGCGAGGATCGTACACGTAATTTACCTCTTTGAAGACGATTGACAAAGACTCACCAACCTTTCGCTCAACTTCTCCACATCCATAAAATGTTCTATAAATCCATATCGATAAAGATTCGATTGAAATTCTATAAAATCTGACGTTCCAAATTCTTCTTTCACGGAATCGATCACCTCAACAGGAGAACCGTCAAAAACTACCTTTCCATTTCTCAAATAAATCACCCTCGGAGTCACAACTATTTCATCTAAAATATGCGTGGAAAAAAGAACGGTTTTTCCAAACTTGTAAAGATCAACGATGATCTTCAAGATGTTTTCGCGATTAATTGGATCGATCATGGAAGTTGGCTCATCCATCACCATGTATTTTGGATGCATGGCTAAAGTTGATGCAACACAGAGAAGTTGTTTCTGTCCACCTGAGAGTCGATGAGGCTCAACGTGCTTGAGATCGCTCATGCCCACAAAATCCAAAACCTGATCGACTCTTTTGAGCATTTCTTCTCGAGGAACACCTATATTTTCCATGCCAAAGGCAACGTCTTCTTCCACCGTCGTTCCAACAATTTGGCTTTCTGGATTTTGAAAGATCATCCCCACTCTTTTTCTTATATCCCAAAGGAGATTCTCTTCTTTCGTGTCCATGCCATCTACCACCACTCTTCCAGAAGAGGGTTTTAAGAGGCCGTTTATCATTTTGAAGAAAGAAGTTTTACCCGAGCCATTCAAACCAAGAAGTGCGATAAGCTCACCTTCTCCAATCTCGATGTTCACATCTTCAAGGATCGGTAAGTTATCGTACTCGTATTGAAAAAATACGTGCTCGAACTTTATCAAATTCAAATCCTCCTTGACATGTAAACTCGTATTCCTCCAGATTTTGCAAGTGTCAACACGTTACCAAAAATCTCTTTCATTCCCCTTTCCACAGTCTTTCCCGCTTTGTTATGAAATCCAACACAAACAAGCGCACCCCCATCTTTAAGATGATCGTACGTTTGTGAGATCAAATCCATCCATATCTTTTTGCCGGCTGAAATAGGAGGATTAAAAGTCACAACATCAAAAAGACGATTCCCCCACGGTACAAAACCATCACCCTTGAGAATTGTAACATCGGCATTGTTGTCTTTGGCATTTATCTTGGCATACCTGATCGCCCGTTCGTTGATATCACTCATAAAAACGTTAAGCTCTGGCCTCGTAACCTTTAACGTTACTCCTATTAAACCGTACCCACATCCGAGATCCAAAATATCTCCTGAAAAATTTGGGAAATTTTTGATCAACACCAACGACGCCCGATCTGGTTTTCCAAAAGAGAAAACCCCACTCACACTCGTAAATTTTATTTTAACTCCATTTATTTTCATTTCGAAGATCTTTTCAACAATATCGCTTGTCGGCTTTTGGGAAAAATAATGTTCAGCCATCGTAACTACCACCAAGTTCACACATACTACTTAAGGGGCATTTGTCACAGAGGGGCTTGGTTCTGCAGTAAGCTTTTGAATGCTGGACAATCAACGCGTGAAATTCTCCGAGCTTGTCCGGATCATTTTCAAACATTTCCACAAGCTTTGATTTGGCTTTTTCTTTGAAAGTCGAAGATGAATAACCCAATCTAAAAAAAAGTCTTTTCGTGTAAGCATCAACTATGAGTGTCGGACGTTTAAAAATGTACAACAACAAGGAATCGGCTGTTTCTCTGCCAATACCATTCACTGATAGCAATGATCTCAGTAAAAGATCTGTTTCTAATTTACCCAATTCATCAAAGTTAAATGAAAATCTCTCAAAGAACCTCAGAAAATTCCTCAACCGATCCGTTTTTAATCTGGGGAAACCAGAAGTTTTGATGGCATTTGCAATTTTTTCAGAAGAAGCCACATACATCCTGTATGGCTCTAAAAGTCCAAGTTTTTCAAGATTCTTAATGGATACCCTTACATTTCTCCACATTGTATTTTGAACCAAAATAGCCCCTATCGCGATCTCAAAACGCGTGCTCGCCGGCCACCAATGTTGAGGACCATAAGTGTCTAACAGTATTCTAAAAACGTGCTTCAATTCTTCGATTTCAGGCTCTCTCATTTATTCACACTCGTTGGAATATCAAAGGAGATTTTTATCACCCGACCATAAAGATCTCTTAAACCGGTTGTTCTTATCACACAAGAAGCTGGGAGCATGGAAAGTGGGAAGGAAACTTTTTTCCCATTGACAACCACGTCTTTCTTATCGATCAATACGGTTGAAGTACCGCCCGTACTCAGCACGAACACCGGATTTGCATAAATCTCAACTCGATTTGAAAATTCGATCGTTATTTCTGTGGAAGTTTTGGAAACTCTTACGACCTTTACAGGGGTAATTTTAGAAGAGAAATTCACCGTTTTAAACACCTTACCGTTTAAAGCTATACCGAGCGTGTGCTCACCAGGTTTTAACTGTGCAACTGCAAACATTTTCGGGAAACTCCCTCCAACACTCACGGGTATTCCATCCACCAACGCAGAAATTCTAACAGAAGTGGAAAGCGTGCCAGCAAAAAAAGGAATTTTCACAATAACAGATTTTGCACTGAATTTTGGAACCATCACATCAACAGTTGAATCTTTCGAAAGTGCCACAATACTTTCGTGTATCGTTTTCTTTATTCCCACCCCATCCACAACGGTACACGTGGCCTGATACACACCGTTGCTAACATTCGGAATCTTTATCACAAAATTATAGACGTTGTTGGCGTTGGGCAACGAAATACGTTTCGATTTGTCAAAACTCAAATAAACCTTTCCAATGCCATTCGGTGAATAAGCGTAAACCGTAAAGGTTGCATTTTTACCACTTTTTACCACACCCGGCCATTTTACAAATTGCACGTATGGTGGAACTTTTCTTGCGTTAATTGAATTTATTTCAAAAGTTCTCGTCGTCACGAGACCCCGCCCATTGACAGCGGTAACTGATATTTTATGTGTTCCCACGTTCGTAAAAATCCAATCAATGTTGTTTGAAATCAGAGGTACCTTTTCTCCATCAATGGTCACTGAAACCGATTTAACACCACTTTGAAGATCGTAGGCCTTTACCGTGATCGGAAATCTTACTCCAACAGCCACGGTCTTTGGTAAACTCACCTCAACGATTGGAGGCGTAGAGTCGGCAACGAAGAAACTATCCTTCTTCTCTGACAAATTCCCTGCACGATCTTCAGCCAAAACAACAACTTTGTGCGAACCGTAAACGCCGTACCAATTCGCAACATACAAAGAAGTGCCCTTTTGTGATGTGGGGAGCGGGGATCCATCTATCTCAAAGACCACTTTGCTAAGCCCGCTCCCAGTATCTATCACATCGGCACTAAAGGATATATTTGTTCTGGAAAGCAACGTCGAAGACGTTGTGAAATTCGTTATGACCGGTGGCATGTTGTCTCTTATAAGCATACATGAGGTTAATGAAAGTGCCACAACCGCCACCGAAAAGAAAAACACTATTTTCTTCATTTTAGAACGCCAAGCCTGCGCCAAATCTCCATTCGTTTATACCGCTGAAAGACCACTTAGGCTGATAATTGAACGTTCCTTGAGCTTCAGCAAAAAGAGAAAAACCTTTGAAAAACACGTCCACTCCTCCCCTGTAATAGAGGGGCTCGAGTGAAATTGGACTGAATTTTCCATCAGGAACATCGTAACTTGTGAGTATCCCTATGCCGGCGTAAGGTCTTATTTCACCACTCGGCAACGATAACAAAATGGAGGGCATAAAATTCCATTGTTGAATGCTCCCGACCTTTCTCAAATCAAAACTGCTTCCCAGATTTCCCTCCACAGTCAGTTCAAATCCCACAGCTCCCAAAGACTTGATCGTCACACCCACTGCGTAGTTCGGAGAAGCGCTGGATGTCACAACGCCCACATTTGCGTTTATTGAGGCAATCCCAAATACTGCGATAGAAAGCAGCGATAAAATTAGAGATATCAACACGAGTTCTTTTATCATATGCGTAAGATCGTCATTGAATTTTAACGATCTTTCACCTCCTTTACCAATAGAGAGTTAGCAGCAACAATATCAAGATCGATCCAAATATTCCAATCAATGACCACCAAATTTCCAGTGTCGGTCCTTTAATTACTTTTGAGAAACCACTTGACCCACTTGCGTTCGTTGCTTTCACCTTGTAATAATACACCGTGGAAGGTATTAAATTCCCATCCACATATTTGGTCTCATTCGTTTTGGTGATCAAACGGAATGTTTTTCCATTCGTTGAACGATAGATCTCGTATTTCGTGGCTCCAGGAGACGGATTCCAGCCAATTGTGATGAAATTGAATCCCTTGGATATCACGTGAAGATCGGTAGGAGTGCGAGGTTTTACACCAAACTCTTTATTTTCAAGCTTCACATACGTTCTGCCAAGACCGTCGGTAACTTTGATCGTAAAAATCACTTTGGTTGCACCGGTGGTGACATTCGAAAAATTCACAGGGACAGTGGCAGAATATACCCATTCTCCATACTCATTTTGAGTGTATTTAGTCAAAATCCCATTTACGCTAACTCTCTTAATCCCAACACAATCGCTCACATTCGCCAAAACCTTGAGCATAACATCTTTTTCAGGTGCGACTATCTTTGGAGAAATCGAAAAAGATTGCACAGTAGGTGTTGAACATGCAACAACCGAACTGGTGGCACTTATTTTAGCACCGTTGCTCAAAGTCAACACGGCTTGAATGGGCTGTTTCCCACCAACACCTAAACGCTTCACGTTAAACGGAACCTTAAACATTCTGGGATAATCGGAAAATGGGGAAAATGACGCGTTCATTACGGTCACCTTGCCAACGCGAACCGTGAGGAACTTTCTCCCAAAATAAGAATTCACGAGTACAAAAATAGTTCCCGTGCTTTGTGAACTTGAATCGAAAGCACTTGGGGTTGCCCAAACAGAAATGTCTTTGTCCACATTTACACCTATCTTTGGTGAAATGAGCAAAATTGTCGCCACCGAGGTATTACACGGCTCACACTGATTCTTGGCTTTAACTTTAGCTTTGATCGTGATGTAAGAGTAAGAATCATCCCTCAACGATACATTTTGTACAAGGCTTTTTTGATTGAAGAAAATCCTTTTACCAAATTTGTACTCGTACACAACATTCGTGTTACTCGATTTCAGCGTGATGTTAAAGCCGCTTTTCCCTTGAATCACAACTGCGGGATACACTTCAAAAGATGGTCCCAAGCCAGTTGAATGAACGACAAAAGGCTGCGCCCATGCCGCTGAAAACAGCAGCATGAGCAGCACACCCACAACCAAAAAAGCCTTCTTCATTTTCAACGCTTTCATTTTAGAAAGCCCAACCGGTAAAGTTGTTTCCAATAGTATTGCCCGCTTCATCAGTGACATCTTTTACCTCCACCTTGTAGACTTTGTTTCTTTGCACATTTCCTCCGGTAAAGCTGTCTCTTATACACATCTCCG
>WFSH01000129.1 GCA_015486145.1 Mesoaciditogaceae bacterium | reverse complement strand
TCATTTTTTCTCGTGGATTAGCGTTAGCATGACACCGATTACCTTATTATTATATACTAAAGACTTTTTAAAATAACGCTTTTCTTTGGATCTCTTCGAGATTGTGTGGGTAACATATTTCGAATAATAGCGTTCTTTGACATTTTAGTACCGTTTTACAAGCGGTGAGTGTAATTTTTTTGAAGCCTTGTCAAAACTGATTCGCTCTTTTATTTGGACTCTTTGACCTTAACGTCATCCTGAAAGTTCCGTAGGAATTATTCAGGACCTCCAAGCAACTAACAAGGTGAATCGAGATTCTGAATCAAGTTCAGAATGACAAAAAAACAGAGCACGCTGCATACTAACATCCTTTAGATTCGCTTTCTCGGCACATCCTGTGCCTCTCATCGCAGCTATTACTTTAGTCGTGAAAATGGTCATTCCGGCCACCGAGCCGGAATCTCGTTTTGAAGAGATTCTGAATCAAATACGAGTCCTGAATCAAGATCAGGACAGCAAAAATTGGTTTCCCACATTGTCACAAAGAAAAGCATTATTTTAAAAAGTCTTTAGTATATAATAATAAGGTAATCGGTGTCATGCTAACGCTAATCCACGAGAAAAAATGATGAAAGGGAAGGTAAGCGATGAAAAAAATAAATGACGTTTT
The DNA here is from genome assembly GCA_015486145.1 of Mesoaciditogaceae bacterium. GTDB lineage: Bacteria > Thermotogota > Thermotogae > Mesoaciditogales > Mesoaciditogaceae > WFSH01. The sequence goes on along the minus strand of WFSH01000129.1, from coordinate 20,241 downwards.
GATCGTTGACCCCGTAAAAGGCACGTTTGTTGGTGATGTTGTGATAAGCAATGGAAAGATAGAAAAAGTTAGCCCCACAAATTCCGGCACCTACGAACACACACTGATGCCAGGGTTTATCGATCCACACACTCACGGATGTGTTGGTAACGATACCATGTCCCTCACCGAGGAGAAACTCACGGAGTGGGAACATTTTTTATACTCCCAAGGTGTTACCACATTTCTTCCCACAACAGTTTCGGCAAAGAAAGAAGACATGCTTCGCGTTTCAGACATGGTTGGCAAATATATCCATCGAAAAACGCAAACATCCGTGTATGGAGTTCATTATGAAGGACCGTATATTAACGTGAAGAAAAAAGGTGCACAGAACCCAAACGTGATCCGAAACGCCTCTTCGGAAGAGTTGAAACAAGTCCTTTCTCCTGTGGTAAAGCTTGTGACTATGGCACCTGAAATCGATGGTTTTTACGATGCACTCCCAATTTTGAAAAAACAGGGGGTTGTCGTATCGTTGGGACATATGGATGCAAATTTTAAAGATATGAAGCGTGCATTCCTACACGGTGTGAATCGAATAACACATTTTCCCAACGCCATAAAAGGTCTTCATCACAGAGAACTTGGTGGAGTTGGTGCGGGATTCTATCTCGACTTCCATCTCGAAATGATAGTGGACGGTGTGCATCTTGTTCCAGAATTTGTGAATATGGTGTACAAAATAAAAGGTGCCGATAGAATTATTCTTGTGACCGATTCGATAGATGCCGCAGGCTTAAAAGATGGTGAATACAATCTTGGGGGATTGAAAGTTAAGGTTGAGAATGGAAAAGCTACTCTCTCCGATGGCACACTTGCCGGTAGCACATTGCTTTTCAACAGAGCGGTCAAAAATTTTAAAAAGTTTACCAATTGCTCTCTTCAAGAATTGGCAAAGGTTTCATCGTACAACGCAGCACGAGATCTCAACATCAAAAATGTTGCAAGAATAGAGGAGGGTTACAAAGCCAACATCGTTATCTTAGACAAAGAACTAAATGTCATCACGACATACTTAAACGGAGAAATCGTTTACGAAGTGTAACAGCCATTTCTCATTCACAGGTACGTATAATTCAATCATAGGAAAACGGAGGAAAGCGATAAATCAAAGAATATTTTTCAAACGATATAACTGCAAAAGTTGAGGTCTTAAAAAATACTCCCGCAAAGGAGGCGGGAGTATTTTTTAATTGATTATCGTTGATTTACGGTTATAACGAATATAAACATCATCCTTCTCTTTGATGACCGAGTTTGTTGATCGGATAATGCATCGGTTTCTTACCATGATGAAGATGCTTGTTATGAGCAATTTTGTGATCCATGAAATCATAAACAAAGATCTTGGCAAAATCATTTAAGAGCATCCAAGCACCGTTGTAAAGCCATATTATGCCTATTAAGTACCACGGTATCTCGCTCATCAGAATTCCAAATCCACTGAACAACACGGCAACAATTTGTGTTCCAACAATAGCCCAAAATAATGGAGACGCAGGTCCTGGACGTGTCCAGAAATGTTTTTTAGTACGAGTTACGAACAGCAAAAGATGCCCTGCCGCTACCAATTGCAAAAACATTGCCGTTTCTATCATTGGAAGAGAAAGCCCAATCCATTTCATCGTTATTAACAACATGCCAAAGCTTTCAATTAAAGACAGAATTCCTAAAACTGTTGAAACGGAAATTACTTTACCCATTTGCCATCTAACCGGCTTAGGATCAAGCCATGTATTATCGTAAGCTATTGTCATTATTGGAATGTCATCCATCAAAGACAAAAGAATAAGGGCTATTGCCGTTAAAGGATAAAACCCGAATGTTATCATTGATGCAACAACAAAAAGCATTATGCTCAACGTCATTGCTATTCTGTAAATCACGTAAGAGTTCATTCTTTCAAATATTTTTCTTGCTTCTTCAATGGCATTTATTATGACTGATAATCCTGGTGCTGTCAAAATTAGAGAGGCAGCTGCCCGGGCTGCGTCTGTCGCACCACTAACAGCTATTCCGGTATCTGCAGCTTTTAAAGCTGGGGCATCATTTACTCCATCTCCAGTCATTCCAACAATATGCCCACCTTCTTGCAGAGCTTTTACTATGTAGTATTTATGTTCCGGAAATACTTCAGCAAACCCTCCCGCTCTTTCAACTTGTTGAATTGCATCCTTTGAAAAGTGCTCTTGATTTTTTTCACCTTTAAAAATGTCAGATGCCCTGTAAATATTTGTGCCGAGTCCCAATTCTGCAGATATTTCTTTTGCTATTGCTATGTTATCACCAGTGATCATTTTGACCTCTATTCCGTGTTCTTTGGCTTGACGAATGGTTTGAGCTGAATCAGATCGTGGCGGATCCAATAACGGCAGCATCCCAGAAAATTTCCATTTCCCTGTTTCATCAGTCTTGGCCACTCCAAGTGTTCTAATACCTTTTGACGCCAGTTCTTCTATTTTTTTATCTACCTTGTTCTTTTCTTCGTCACTTAGCTCACACATGCCGACTATCACCTGTGGAGCACCCATTGTGACCTTGAAAATTTTGGACGTTTTTTTGTCTCTAACTACAGCTTCTGTTCTTTTTGAAACGGGATCGAAAGGAATGAATTTCAATTTTTCAAAATCAGAAAGTATGGATTTGTCTTTGAGACCATTTATGACCGCCGCATCTATAGCACTTTGAGATTCTTGTTTTGATGAGAGAGCACCAAATAAAATAACATTTTGAGCTTCTTCATCGCCAAAGGGTATCGGAGCTTGAAGTGTCAACTTGTTTTGCGTTAAAGTTCCAGTTTTATCAGAACAAAGTATATCCATTCCTGCCATTTCCTCTATGGATTCAAGTTTTGAAACAACAGCTTTCATTTTTGAAAGAGCCAAAGCGCCAAGCGCCATTGTTACAGATAACACCGCTGGCATTGCTACAGGAATGGAGGCTATTGTGAGAATCAAGGCAAATTCTACTAATGGTCCTAAAGATGCATTTCTTGTGATTTCAATTCCAACCAAGAGTATCACAAGTGCTATCGCTGTAAATATCAAGAAGTTCCCAATCCGTAGCACGGCTTGTTGAAAATGTGATTTTACCTTAGTTTTGGCGACTAATTTGGCGGTTTTTCCAAAATAGGTATCACTTCCTGTGGCCGTCACAATCGCTTCCATTTCGCCTTGTTTAACTGTGGAACCAGAGTATCCCACATCTCCAATTTTTTTATCCACAGGCAAAGACTCTCCTGTCAAAGCCGATTGATCAACGCTTATATAATCTCCATTTATGAATTTAACATCTGCGGGAATCACGTCCCCTAATATTAGCTTTATCACGTCACCAGGCACAAGATTTGACGCTTCTATTTCTTGCCATTTCCCATCTCTTTTCACTCGTGCTTTCAATGCAAGGTTCTTTTTCAAAGCCTCAATTGCATTAGAAGCTTGATGTTCCTGAAAGAATCCTATTAAAGAGTTGAATGCCAGCAAAAATACAATAATCGAAAAGTCAATCCAGTGACTTAAGATCATAGAAAGTACAGCGGCAACTTCTATCATCCACGGGATAGGTCCCCAAAAATAAGATAAAAAATTGAGAACAGGGTTCAGCTTTTTCTCCTCTAATTGATTTAAACCATACTCTTTAAGTCTAACTTGTGCTTCTTCTGATGAAAGGCCTTCAACCGAAGAATTAAATTCCTTCAACACCTCATCTACAGACATTTTCCCGATGGTTTTTTCTTCTTTGATCATATCCCGTCACCTCCTTAAATTTTTTTGCTTGAACATTCACTCTTTTGGTCATTCCAAGCATAAATTCTACAAGCCTTATTTTTCGATATACCGATTAGTCAATTAAAATCCGATAAAAATTTGAAGTACTTAATTTGTCGTTACACAAAGATTTCACAAGATAATGGAAGATAATTTGAGGAAAACGAAGAAAATTACCTATAATTTGCAAAATACGCTTTTTTTGGGTTAAAACAGGTCTAAATCGTCGTTGAATGGCATATCTTGTTTTTATGAATAGAGTTTCTAAAAAGAAAAAACTTCCCATCAGGGAAGCTTCGTGGCTATTTTTACAAAATGAAATCACATGTGATGAATTTTGGAAATTTTTAATCTATCACTTTCTCTATTTCTTTCATGACATCTTCCGAAAGTTTCTCTTTAACTTTTAACGCTTCCAAGTTCTCTTCGAGTTGCTCAATTTTACTAACACCAAGTATCACACTACTTACCCGTGGATTTTTTAATATCCAAGCTAAAGATAACTGGGACAAACTCGCGCCAATTTGCTTTGCTATGCCATCAAGTTTTTTGATCTTTTCAAAGGTTTTCTTGCTTAACATGCCAGATTCTTTCATCCATTTTTGCACTTCCGGAAATCTGTCAAGCCTACTTCCCTTCGGGATGCCTTCGTTGTATTTGCCGGTTAACAACCCGGAAGCCAACGGACTGAAAGTCGTGAGCCCCATTCCATATTTTTCGTATATTGGCAGGTATTCAACTTCCACCCTTTTACGGGAAAGCATGTTGTATTGTGGCTGCTCAACGATTGGATGCATACAGTTCAATTTTTCACACATCTTGTGGGCATTTTCCAATTGTTCCGCACTCCATTCTGATGTTCCCCAATACAAAGCCAGCCCGCTTCTGATTATTTGGTCCATGGCAAAGACTGTTTCTTCTATCGGAGTATCTGGATCCGGCCTGTGGCAATAAACTATGTCAACGTAGTCAAGCTGAAGTCTTTTCAAAGAATTCCAAGTTCCTTCTAAAAGATGTTTTTTGGACAGTCCCGTTTTGTTAGGCCCTTCACCACCCCAAAATATTTTGGTCGTTACAACGATATCTTCCCTTCTGAATTCTTTTAACACCTGCCCAAGTATGAATTCTGCCATTCCTCTCGCGTACGCTTCGGCGGTGTCAAAGAAGTTGATCCCGCTGTCGAAAGCTTTTCTAATGCATTTTTGAGCGTTATCCACATCAAGTTGATTCCCGAAAGTTAACCACGATCCAAGACCCAACTCACTTATCTTTAATCCCCATTTTCCAACTTTACGATATTCCATAATTTTTCCCTCCTAAATGACGTTAATTTTGTAAATTCAGGCCGAGATTTATAGCCACCCTTTTCAGTTCATATTTCCTACTTCCAAGGCCTATTTTTTCGGCATGTTCCAACTGTTCTTTCCATGAAACACCGGGATGAGCTTTGAGAAACGGGTCTTCACCAGTGGCATTTATGACAAGATCTACACACGCTTGATCCAAAGCAACCGGATCCCTACTTGCTGCTATGCCTACATCTGGCGCCACAGGGGGCTTGTTCATTGGCCAACAATCACAATCTGGTGAAACCTGTGTGATAAAAGACAAAAAGATCGCCTTTTTATCTTTCAAAACTGCTTTTGAGTACTCGGCAATTTTTTTGCTCAGAAGTTCTGAAGATGCGTTCCATTCCGGTACCATCGCCCCGTAATTGCACATTGCCACACATTGCCCACAACCAATGCACGCATCGTAGTTTATGACGGCATGTTCGTTAACTTTGACGGCCCCAGTAGGACAGTACTTCTCGCACATTCCACACGCCACGCAATTTTCCGCCATCACGACAGGTTTAGAAGTTGAATGCTGTTCAAGTTTTCCGGCTCTTGCGGCCGAACCCATCCCGATATTTTTTAAAGTTCCCCCAAATCCCGTTTGTTCATGCCCCTTGAAGTGTGTCATAACCACCAAAGCGTCTGAAAGCGCAATCGCAGAACCAATCTTTGCTTTTTTTACGTATTCTCCGTCTATTTCCACTTCTATTTCATCACTGCCACGCAAACCATCTGCTATTATTATGGGTGCACCCACGACTTCGGGGGTAAATCCGTTTAAAGTAGCAGTTTGTAGATGATCTACGGCGTTGGATCTACTTCCCTTGTAAAGGGTGTTCGCATCCGTGACAAACGGCTTTGCACCTAATCCTTTGATGAGATCAGTTACCACCCTGACGTAATTGGGTCTTATATAGGCAAGATTCCCGTACTCACCAAAATGTATTTTTATTGCCACCAAATCGTCTTTCTCAACGATTTTGGTTATACCAGTTTCTTTCAAAAGCATTTCAACTTTTTTCATCAATCCAATTCCAGGAACTGCTGTCAAATCGGTAAAATAAACCGTGGACAAAACTTTTCACCTCTCAATTCAAAAAATCTCGCCATTTCCAAGTTTGAAATGGACAAGTTGAAGTTTATCAACGATCTGTAAGTCATAAGGACACCTTTCTTCACACAACCCACAGTTTGTGCAGTTTGTAACGTTCTTGGTCAGTTTTTTGTAGGCAGTCACGGCCTCGTTTTGATTACCAAACCAAAAAGCCAGCCTTTCTCTTAAAGCGTAATCGGGAGCTTCGTGCGGCTTGTAGTCTCTCATCTGCCTGTCGTACCATCCTTCGTACAAGAATATTTTTGGAATGTCTATACCCTCCGGACAGGGCAAGCATTTATTACATTGTCTGCAAACATAATTGCCAAGTTCAGGTGCCCTAAAGTACAAATTTTCCATTGATTTCTCACTCATAGGTTTAAAGTTTTCAACGATCGCGATATCCTTGAGAAGCATTTCTTCAGAATTGGCTCCGGCAACCATGATATCTATATCTTGGGAAAGCGCATATCTGAAAGCATCCTCCACTGATCTGTAAAGATAACCATCGGCAACGGCTTTCATTCCAACTATTCCCATCCCTTTCGAACGAGCATAAGGTAAAAAATTCTCAAAAGTGGACGGGAAATTGAACCTGTCGTAATAATTAAATCCCGTCATTGCCACATCCAAATCCTGAGCTTTTAACAACTCTAAAGCGTAATCCGGTAGGCCGTGAAAGGAGACACCTATTGCCCTGATCATGCCTTTTTTCTTGGCTTCAAAAAGATAATCAAGAGCCGAGGATCTTTTCAAAAGAGCATCAACATCTTCTCGTTTTGTAACATGGTGAAGAAAAAGGACGTCAAGATGATCAGTTTGAAGATTTTTCAGAGTCCTTTCAACGAATTTTTTTGCTCCTTCTTGATCTCTGGCGTGACATTTGCTGACTAAAACAACTTCGTTTCTATGATTTCCCAAAGCGTAAGATATTTTTTTCTCAGATTCACCGTCACCGTACTCTGCAGCCGTTTCAATGTAGTTCCCACCATGATCGAGGTATATGCCAACGAGTTTTGAAACCAAATTCTTCGATATTTCAAGCATGTGGAACCCACCAAGTCCCAGCAATGAAACTTTTATTCCCGTTTTCCCAAGCATCCGCTTTTTCATGATACTCACTCCTTAAGCTTGAGGTTCAAGCGCTGCCCTTGCTTCCTTCAGCAAATCTCTTATTGGAAGTTTTTGAGGACAAACTTTCTCGCAATCTCCACACTCAACACATTTTGAAGCATCCGAATTTTGTTCGATGAGAAATTTGTACTCTCTTTTAGAACCTTCCAAGTTGTCGAAGATGAAGGCATCGTTGTAAATTCTGAAAACATCCGGAATTGCAACTCCATTTGGGCAAGGCATACAATATCTGCAGTTGGTACAATCCACCTTTATTTTGCTTTTGTATATGGTTCTCACGGCATCGATCACTTTCATTTCCGATTTTTCAAGTGCGTAATTGGGAGCGCTTGCGGTTTTTACGTTCTCCACAACTTGTTCCATAGAACTCATACCACTTAGAAGAAGAGATACCTCTGGATGAGACCAAACCCATCTCAAAGCCCATTCGGCTGGACTTCTTTTGTCAGACGTGCCTTCAAAAATTTTCATCGCGTCTTTTGGTGCATTTGCGAGCTTACCACCTTTTATTGGTTCCATAACAATGACAGCCAACCCCTTCTTATGGGCGTATTTAAGTCCAGTGATCCCAGCTTGGTAGTGTTCGTCCATATAGTTGAATTGCATTTGACAAAAATCCCATTCGTAGGAGTCAACGATCTCTTTAAATACTTTTAACTCATCGTGAAACGAGAAACCTATGTATCTGATCCTTCCATCGGAAAGCGCTTTTTGGACAAAATCAAAGACTCCCAGTTTTTTTATCTTTTCCCATCTTTCTTTGTTCAATGCGTGAAGAAGATACATATCAATGTGATCTGTTTCCAATTTCGAAAGTTGTTCATTGAGATATTTTTCAAAGTCTTCGTGAGATTGAACAAGCCAAACCGGAGATTTTGTCGCCAAGTAAACCTTCTGTCTATAGCCATCTTTTAGAACCTTTGCAACGAACAACTCGCTGTTTCCCTTGTGATAAGGATACGCAGTATCCACATAATTAACTCCTCTGTCTATGGCAAACCTCACCATTTCAAGCGCTTCTTTTTCATTTATCTTTGAGTAATCGTCGTTGATGGTAGGAAGCCTCATACATCCAAATCCAAGAACAGAGACATCAAAATCATGTCTTCCAAACTTTCTGTAATTTATAAATCATCCCCCCTTGTTTGGAGTTAAAACTTTTCTGTAGTAAACGTACGAAAAGACCCACACAAAGATCATCGAAACGACAATGACAATCCCAAGAATCCCAAAGTTTATATTTTCGACGTAACTCCAAAACACACCGCCAAGTTTTAACTGACTGGCCACAACTTGAAGCCATTCGATCATTCCAACAATCAAGGCGATAAAAACGGAAAGACCCGTGATCGTCATGTTGAAAAAAAGTTTCCTTATCACGTCCACCATCGCCCAATCGTATATCTTCATCATGGCTATACCATCCAGCGTGTCCATCATACTCATACCAGCTGTGAAAAGCAGCGGAAAAATCATTATTTGCCACACAGCCTGTCCATTTTGAGCCATCGTCGCCGATATCCCAAGTATCGCGATTTCAGTTGCGGTATCAAATCCCAAACCAAACAAAAAACCCACGGGATACATTTTCCAACTAACGTCTATCTTTTTGTACAAAAATTTAAAGAGATTCCCCATCAAGCCACGTTTTTGAAGTGCCCCATCCACACTTTCTTTAACGTCTTCACTTATTTCTTTGCTCTTTTGATAACCTTTGAAAACCTGATAGATTTTCCAAAAGATAAAAAAATTAACGAGCCCAATGAACGTCAAAAAGCTTGCCGAAACGACCGTCCCAACAATTCCACCGATTTCCTTTAGAGCACCCATTTGTCCCTGCACTTCTTTCGTGACCAAAACCAATGCCAACGACAGTAATATCACCACCGTTGAATGTCCCATGGAGAAGAAAAAACCAACTGCTACAGGTCTTTTCCCATCTTGTCTCAACTTTCTCGTAACGTTGTCTATGGCCGCTATGTGATCGGCATCAAATGCGTGCCTAAGGCCGAAAAAATAGGCAAGCCCACCTATGGCAAAAAAAGTTCCGGAAAACCGCATCAAAAATGGCAACGTCCACACGGTCACGTTGAAGACCAAAATGATCGCAAGCAAACTCCACATACGCTCACGCAGAGTTTTCACTTTTCTTCACTCCGAATCTCCATAAGCCTTGAGAGCAGCATTGTAAACATCTTTCAAAGGAATGTTGCTTTCGGAGGATATTCTTTTGCAATCTTCATACTCTGGAGAAACGTTCAAAATGGAGTTTCGATCTCTTGCAACTTTCACTTTTACCTTTCCCCATTCTGTTTCAACCTCTTTGATCTCCCTTTCGAGACAGTATCGTTGGACTTTTTTTGAAACTCTCACGCCGATCGTCGTGGTTTCAGAAAGAAGTATCTTCACCACCCTTTCAAGCAGTTCATCCAAAACCAATACCGTAATTCTCGAACCAGGTCTGTTTTTCTTCATCTGAATGGGAGTCAAAAAGACATCCAATGCGCCGGCTTCGAACAACTTCTCCATAACATGATCGTAAAATTGTGGATTCATGTCATCTATGTTTGTCTCGACCACATCCACAAAATCCATCTTAAAATCAAATTCGACAAATTCTCCCAAATTCAACCTTAACAAATTTGGAATTTCAAGGTCGCGAGTCCCTGCTCCATAGGATGTTTTGTTTATTCGCATTTCTGGCCGTGGACCAAAACCTTCGGAAAGTGTCGTGATTATAGCCGCTCCTGTCGGTGTTGTAAGTTCAGATTTTATACCAATGGAGTAGATTGGAACACCATTGAGAAGCTCCATAGTCGCTGGCGCTGGTACAGGTATTTTGCCATGTGCACTTTCAACAAAGCCATTTCCCACATGGATGGGAGAGGCTTTTATTCGCTCTATCGATAAGAGCTCCATTCCAACAACTGATCCAACAATGTCTACGATCGCATCAGTGGCACCGACTTCATGAAAGTGAATCTCGTTTATATCCACGCCATGTATTTTTGATTCGGCTTTTGCAAGTTGAAAAAAGATCTCTTTGCTTTTCTCTTTTGCACTCTTCGAAATGCCACTTTTGTCTATTATCTCTTGAATATCTTGAAGATGTCTGTGTACGTGTTCATGCTTTTTCAATTCCACATTCACATAAGTGGCAGACATTCCATTTTTCAAAACACGTTTTGACACGATCTCGTATTCATCGTCCATTCCGAGTTTGGACAGTTCTCCTTTGAACCTCTCAAGTGAAAGACCCGCATCGATCAAAGCCCCCAATGTCATGTTTCCACTGATACCAGAAAAAATGTCAAAATAAGCATCCAACATCCTTCACCCCTTTACTTTATTTATCAAAGACGCAAGTTGCGCCGCTCCAAATCCATTGTCTATGTTCACCACGCCGATTCCCCCAGAACAGTTGTTCAACATCGTCAAAAGTGCAGCTATTCCGCCAAAGTTGGCACCGTATCCAATACTTGTTGGGACTGCAACAACAGGCTTATCGACCAATCCCGCCACAACACTTGGAAGCGCTCCATCCATACCTGCCACTACAACGATCACCCTGGCTTTTTTTAGTTTTCCGATATTTCTCAAGAGTCTGTGAATTCCAGCCACGCCAACATCTATCAACACATCAACGTTATTTCCCATAACTGCGGCGCTTTCACGAACTTCTTCAACAACAGGTAGATCGGATGTACCGGCACTCACAACAATTATCTTTCCCACTTTTGGCAGCGGATTTTTCTCAACCACCATTGTTTTCGCAACTGGATTGTATTTGACATCTGGAACGAATTCCTTGACTTTTTCAAAAATTTCTTGACTTGCACGCGTCGCCAAGACATTATCGTGTTTTTGAACCAAACTTCTCATGATTTCCACTATTTGATCAACTGTTTTTCCCTGGCAAAACAAAACCTCTGGGAAGCCTCTCCTCTTTTCTCGAGAATGATCTATTTTTGCAAACCCCAACTCTTCGTATCCTCCATCATCTATCAATTCTATGGCGTCATCCAAAGATATCTCGCCACTCTTAAACCTTTCTAAAATCCTTCTCAGCTCCATCACAACACCTCGTTCATACTGCCAGTTCTGTATCCATCAAGATCCAAAGATATGTACTTAAAACCCAAACTTTTTGCGATTTCCACCAATCGCTCACGATTTTTCAGGATGACGTCCATCTCTTGCGGTAAAACCTCGATTCTTATCGTGTTGTCGTTGTGATATCTCGCTCTATCCAATGTTAACTCTAGCGAACGCAAGTAGTTTTCAAGTTTTCTCAACCTTTCAAGTCTTTCCCTGTTTATTCTTAGACCATACTGAAATCTCGTTGCCAAACAACACCCCACTGGTGGTCTGTTCCAAGTCCTGAGCTTGAGGGCTCTCGAAAGTTCTCTTATCTCCGTTTTTGTGAGCTCACTTTCTTTGAGAGGACTCAGTATTTTCAATTCCGTAAGAGCTCGTATACCAGGACGATAATCTTTTCTCACATCATCGTAATTCGTTCCATCTACGACATGCTCAATTTTTTTTGTACTTGCAATTTCCACGATCTTTGAGAAAAGGCCAAATTTACAGTAATAACATCTGAGTTGGTCGTTTTTTTTGAACTTTTCGTCTTCGAGTTCGTTGACTTTCACCTCGAGAAACTCAACGCCCATTTCCTTTGCCAAAGTTTTGGCATTTTCAAAATCTTCTTGAAACCTTATGGGGGAAGTAACGGTTGCGGCGACGACATTTTGAGTACCGAGAATGTTCGCACACACTTTGAGAAGGAACGTACTATCCACTCCACCGGAAAATGCCACAACAACCCTTTTCAACTTTGAAATGTACCGTTTCAAATTCTCGTACTTTTGTTCGACACTCATGAAAATTGACCTCTCGTTTTTAAACTCGACTCTCTAACCACGAGTGTGGGGGAAAAAACGTATTTTCGTACATTGCATCTTCCCTCAATAACATCTATGAGCATCGTCGCGGCGGATTTTCCCATCTCTTCGGCAGGTTGCCTGATAGAAGTCAACGACGGCGAAACGTAGTCACACAGATTCGTATCATCGAAACCAACAATGGCTACATCCTGAGGAATCTTCAGCCCACCCTCTTTTAAAGCTTTCATAGCACCAATTGCGACGAGATCATTCATACAAAAAATACCGTCCACCTTTTCACGTTTTTCCACTATTTCTTTCGCTTTCTTATATCCGGCTTTCTCATCGTAGCCAATCTTGAAAATACGTGGAGTCAAACCGGCTTGTTTCATGGCTTCTTTGTATCCATTTGCCCTTTGTACGGAAACCAAAAGCTCATCGGTACCACCAAAATGTATAACGTTCCTACAACCGTTATCCAAAAGATGTTTTGTGGCCTTGAAAGCCCCGTAACTGTTATCCAACAAAACAGAAGCTATTTTTTCCGATTCATACTCTTTGTCAAAAACCACAACGGGTAAAAATTTTGAAATGTACGATACAAAACTATCCTCAACCCTGGAATTTCCAAATATGATTCCCTTTGTACCACTTGTTTTAAGCCTTTCAGCCATCTCTTCTTCCGTTTTGGGGTCTCTAAAAGAATTCATTAGTATGAGCAAAGCTTTTCCCAAAATACCAATCTCTATTCCCCTCGTCAATTCCGAAAAAAACGGATTAGTGATGTCTGGTGTTATAAAACCGACGGTAAACACACTTTCGTTGATCATACACCGAGCGTGGTAATTCGGAACATAATTCAGTTCTTTCGCTATTTTTAAAATCTCTTCTCTTTTCTCCTTACCTACTCTTCCCTTCCCATTTAGAACACGAGAAACGGTAGAAATTGACACGTTAGCCATCTTAGCTATATCATTTATCGTTATCATTGAAGCACCTCTTTGAGCAAACGCTTTACCAAATTATATCACATTTATTCGATACACTTAATTTGAAAAAGACAATTTGGTTCTCTTCATTCTTGTATGAGTAAAACATGACAATTCCCTATTCTGCTCTTGTAAGTTTGAACAAAGTCATTCAAAAGACCTTGTTATCAAGTAAAAGGACAAGCATCCTCGAAGTACTGTCAGGACATATGAACTCATCAGTTTTGACAAGGCTTCAAAAAAATCGAACTGCTTGTAAAGCGGTACTAAAATGCCAAAGAATGTGTTGTTTAAAAATACTACCCACACGATCGTGAAGAGAACCCAAAATTAATGCTAACTTGTTGAATGGATTTAATTTACTACTCTTATAATGGTGGAATCTGTTGATTTGATATGAAAAATATTAGATCATCTCTTAGCGTAAAATCCGGGATTAAGAGGTTAGAACCACACTCTTTCAGTCGTTGAAATTTTCTCAAATTCCAACCATATCCTCTTTTTTCATTAGAAGCTACACCTATAGTAAGCCCTCCAACTTTCTTGCCTATGGATACTTCTACAGGTCCGTCTCCCACAACGAGCAATTCTTCACCTTTGAGATCATTTTGCACAATTAGGTTCTTTATTACCTTTTCTTTTGAATACTCTTTATAATTTCTGAGTGCGCCGTAAACACCACCCGTAAAGAAATCATGTATGCCAAGGAACCTCGCTTCTTCCTTGACATCCTCTATATCCGTTCCGGAAGCAAGCAACAATACGATTCCCATATTGTGGAGCGCTTCTATAAATTCATACGCTCCTTTCAAAAGGTATTTTGACGGATTACCCTCCTGTAGCCGCCTTCTTACAATTTTTTTTAACTCTTTATTGTACAGGGCCTTATATTCAACTGGCGTTTTGATCTCATCTTCTGATACAAACCCATATTCTCTTACCATTTTCTCCAAGCCTTGCATCTGCAGTATAGTTTGTTGGCCGGTTGTACGGTCTATATAATCCTCTACAGCTTTCTCTAACCTTCTGTACCCCATATCAGACAATTTTTTGCCACCTGTAATTGCTTTGATCATGATGGGTTTCATGATCGATTGCCATCCCTCACGAAGAAGCGAAATTGTGCCATCAAAGTCGAAGAGTGCGAATTTGATCTTCGAATGTTTAACGGGAATATTAATAAAAAATTCCTTGAACACAACTTCATCCGATCTGGGACTGCCAGCTTCCAGGAGATCGTCAACTTTGACCATTCCTGTACCTCTTTGTGATACACATATACCTGCTGCTTTCGTTCCCAAAGCAGCAGCCTTAATTATGGATGATTTTTCTTGCGTGAGCAAAGCCATGATAAACGCTGCCATGAAAGAATCTCCTGCTCCACAAACATCCACAACTTTTGAAGGCATGGGAAATATTCTGAAAAGTTTTTTATTCTCAACAACATAACTGCCATCTTCACTCGCGGTGATTGTTAAAGCGGAGTGAAGCAATTCAGATATTTTAACTGCATGGCGTTGAACAAGTATTTGAGCAGGGGTGTTGTCCAAATCTTCATTAATATGTAAAGCGTATAAAGTTTTGATAAACTCACGCAAATTTGGCTTGAGAATGTATCCGGAAAAAATATGTGGTCTGATTCTCGAATCAACAGCAAAAATCTTGTCCTGGAAACTTGTTCTAAGTTCGTCAAGACAAGATTTTACTTCTTTTGTTATTATTCCCAAACCAGGTTCTTCGATTTGATCCACCACAACAATCGCGTCAACCCGTTGAATACTCTTTTTTAACTTACCAATAATTTTACTCACAGTATCTGCATGTAAAAACACACGAGGAATTATGTCAAGACGAGGAAGATCCTCTTTTTCCGTTTCGACATTCACGAGTTTGGTATATACAAGTGTTGATCTTTCGGGTGTTCTGACAAGATTCTCCGTTTTTATGCCAAGCTTTTCAAATGTTCTAACAAGCTCAAGGCCGTATCCGTCATTGCCAATTGTCCCAACAAGATCCACAGTTGCACCTAACAGCGTAAACGCCTTTGCGACATTTCCAGCCCCACCTGGTAAAAACTCTTCTCTAACGGCTACTACGGGTTTTAAACCGGTTTCCAAACTTGGGGATCCCAGTTTTGGATCATAATAAACATAGTGATCAAGAAAAACATCTCCAACGATCAGGATACGAGGGCTACTATTTTTGAGTAGTTTCAGAACATTCAATGGAAATCATTCCCTTTTGTTTTCTCAACTATCATCTTGTAAAAAGCTGGAAGTGTCACTTTTTGATTACCTTTTATATAATATCCCTTTCCACCGAACGCCTTGGGCACTCTTACAACAATTGATTTTATGTCCCTAAAGTAATAAGTTGGTTTATCCTTGCGATTGTTCTCTGCATCATCAATGTTAGCGTCTCTCATATCAAAATCTGCAGTGATCAAGTTTTTGGGTGCCTTTCCCATGTTTGCCGCTATGGAGAATGCTTTAAGGTAAGCCTCGACTCCTACTACTGCTGAACCAATGAGAAGGCATACACCACCATTTGTTAGTTTAGTAACTTCTTTGGTAAATATCAAAAAGTCTCTCCCTGAGCATCCTCCAAGGGCTTCGCCATCAAAATACTTTGACATGTGATATATATCCGTGCCTATTGCACAGTGTGTACAAAATGGAACGTTGTATTTGAGTGCGTTGTATGGAACAGATATATCTTTGTTGGCAAATTCGACTTTTTCTGGAAAGGGTTCACCACTGATGAGCCTTCCTATCGATTCTCCATAACCCAATTTTAGTTTGTTGCCGTAAATCAACGCGTTGTTTATGTATTTTCCCGTTTCTTCTGCAAAACCAAAAAGCCCTTTTGACAAGGCATTTGGTATGGTCTCCGAAGTCTTTCCCACTAAAGCGAGCTCAAAATCGTGAATTGTGAACGCACCATTACTTCCAAATGCCGTGATAATTCCACGCTTTATCAGATCAATGTATATGGGAGATAATCCATTTTTAACGGCATGTGCTCCTGAAAACACTATTACCGGCTTGCCGTTTTTTCTGGCTTCCACTATAGAGGTTGCTATTGACTCGAGATCTTCTGAATGATACTTCAAAGGCTCATTAAGTATGTCATTCACATCGACAAGATCTTCTATGTGCACTTCACTTGGTCGTGAAATGATTGGATAAGTTTTTATCTTGCTGAGATCGCAAATTTCATACTTTCCTTTGTATTGCATCATGACTCTTCACCCCCAAAAAGCTGATATTCTATCAATTGGCACAATATGTGCCCAAGTAGTATATGTGTTTCTTGAATACGTGGAGTTTTTTTTGAATTTACTTTAAATATCACGTCACACAATTCATTCATATTTCCGCCATTTTCTCCGGTGAATCCCACAGTTAAAGCACCCAGCTTTTTTGCTTTTTCTAACGCTCGAATTATGTTTATAGATTTTCCACTTGTGCTTATGCCGATCACGACATCTTGCGATCTCACGTGCGCCTCCACTTGACGTTCAAAAAGATATTCAAAGCCAAAGTCATTTGGGATTTCGGTCAAAATAGATGGGTTAGAAGAGAAAGATGTTGAACGTATGGGAGTTCTATTTATGTAAAACCTTCCTACGAGTTCAGCTGAAAGATGTGCAGCATCGGCGGCACTGCCACCATTACCCATAAAGAAAATACCTCCACCATTTTTCACTCTTTTGACTATTTCAGTTGAAAGATCAACTATCTGCTTTGAGTAAAACTTTATGAATTTTTCTTTAACTTTGATACTTTCTTCAAAAGCTTCTACAACGATTTCCTCAAGATCCATTTTTAACCTCCTTTAACGCTTTGGATGCGACAATCAAGGCCGCATAATCTCCAATCTCTTCTCCTAACATCGACTTAATTATTCTATTAACAGCTCTTTCACCATCAAGTGCTTCTCTCTTAACCATTCTTTTTGCTTCTTCAAGCCATATATTTGGGAGGCGCAGACTCAGACTACCAAGAATGATCCTATCAGGATCTAGGATATCAAAGAGATTTGCCATTCCAATTCCAAGATACTTGCCGCTTTCTTTTAAAACTTCTGTGGCTTTTTCATCTCCTGAATTTGCAAGTTTCGCAATTTCTTTAGTTGTTATCTTTTTGTCGAAGCGATCTGGGAACATGTAATTTGCGAGCTTTGCGATTCCATCTCCACTGCAATAAGATTCCCATGATCCCGTCTTATTGTAGACACTTGGACCATGATCTGAAATTCTCATATGACCAATCTCCCCAGCTATGTTATTTGATCCTCTGTAAATTTGACCGTTTATAATTATTCCAGCACCAAGTCCAGTCCCAAGGGTGAGAAAAACTATATTTTTCAATCCTTTTCCTGCTCCCAGTTTGAACTCTGCTATTGCTCCAGCTTTTGCATCATGTTCAACTTTAATGGGACACTTGAAATGCTTTCTCATTTCATCAAGTAAATACACTGTTCCCCACCCCAAGTGGGGTGGATTGTACAATATACCTCTTTTGACATCTAAAGGGCCTCCAACAGAAACTCCTATGGCACCGAGTAAATGACTTGCACTTATTTTTGAGATATGATTTAACACTCGCTCAAAAAAATTGTCAAACCCATACTCGGGTTTTGTCAAGAACTCGTATCGATCCATAATTTGTAATTTTTTATTTCCTGCCACAACAACAGTCTTAGTACCCCCAATATCCAAACCAATCAGCAAATTAATCAAACTATTTTGGAGTATCATAGTCAGCCTTCCTCCAATTATACCTTTCATTTTGTTTTGGATTTGACTCACACAAAGCGATTATCCTTTTACTGCCCCACCTAACATTCCACTCACAAAATATCTGCCAGCAAATAGGAAAACTATTAAGGGAGGTATAGATGTTAAAAGTGCTCCAGCCATCAATGTGTTCCATATTGGCAAAACCGATCCATTAAGATTATTCAACATAACTGTGATTGGCCTCATGTCTGGGTTAGAACCCAGAACCAAACCAAACAAAAAGTTATTCCATATACTAGCAAATTGATATATGGATGCTACAACAAAACCTGGTATTGACAAAGGCAAAATTATCTTTGTATAAATTTGAAAAGTATTTGCACCGTCAATACTTGCTGCTTCCATCAAAGTTGTCGGAATTGAGGTGTAAAAATTTCTAAATATAAGTGTTGTTATTGTGATGCCATAAGCAGTATGCGTTATTATCAACGACCATATATTTCCATATAATCCAATTGTTGCCATTAGTTTAACTAGAGGAATGAGAATAACCACATATGTCAAAAACATCCCAAATAAAATAAACAAAAAAACAGCATTTGCAGCTCTAAACTTAAGTTTTGTGACAGCAAACCCACTCATGGACCCGAACATAACTGAAAAGAAAACGGCTGGAATGGTGAATTTAAAACTATTCATAAAACCACCTTTTAGAGCATTCCAAGCAGTTATGTATCCGGAGAAATTAAGATGGATTGGTAAAGCCCATGAACTTGTCAAAAAAACCTCATGGAGAGATTTCATAGACGTAACAATTAAAATATATAGGGGAAAAATAAAAACAACCGCCGCTATTATCAAAATTGTATAAGTTGCTATTTTTTTTATCAAATTTGTATTCATTTGATCATCGCTCCTCCGATTGTTCTAATTTTCCAAACGTGAACAAGTAAGGAACAACTACTATAAGTGTTAAAGCAAATATAACAACTGCTATACTAGCACCTTGAGCTATATTCCCATTTTTGAAAGTTGATATATACATATAAACGGCTGGCATATCTGTTGCAAATGCAGGGCCTCCTTGTGTCATGACCCATACTAAAGAAAACATTTGTAAACCCAACTGTGTCAACAAAACGGTAGCTGTCACCGTTGATGATCTTAATATTGGAATAAGCACATACCAGTATAACTTCAAACCATGAGCTCCATCTAATTTAGCTGCTTCTAAAATCTCTTGAGGAATACCTCTTAACCCTGCGAGGTATATAGAGGTTGTAAAACCCGTATATTGCCAAATAGCTACTATAGTTATTGCCGGTAACGCAAAAGCTGTACTGCCAAGCCAATTAATTGAAGGAAGATGGAACAACCGAAACATAGCCGCTAACGCTCCGTTAGAAGGATTATAAATCCATTCCCAAATTACTCCTGTTACAACAAGAGAAAGTGCCATTGGTAATAAAAAAATTGTTCTAAATAGCGATTCTAATTTCACACCATTGTTAAGCAACAATGCCAAGAAAAAGCCTATTATTTGAGTCACAAAAACAAAAAAAGGCAGGAAAGTAAAATTGTTTATCAGATCATCGTGAAATCTTGTATTATTTATAAAGAGTGATAAGTAATTTTTTAATCCATCAAACGACCAATTTGGAATTAGAAAGTTCCACTTAGTGAATGACACAGCTACTGTCCATCCTATAAAACCATAAACAAAAACACCAACAATTAAAATGGATGGTAAAACAAACACGCTTAAAGGCAGCAATCCTTTTTTTTTCGTTCTCAACACCTCTCTTTTTTCTTTGTTCGGTAACAGAGTTTTTCGAAAAATGATTTTTACCTTTCATTTTGAAAGACCTTACTTGTTTGGTAATGGTGCGTTTTAAATGATAAATGATGTTTTCTTTGGGAGACAAATTTTACCTACGAGAAATAAAAATTATGATAACAACACCTTCTACCTTTTTACAGCAATTACTTACACTCTCGATTCTGATTAATTTATTATCAAAGAAGCTATTTTTTCACTGAAGTATTGTATATTGTAGTTAAACATATGATCAACCAGTTGTTTCACTTTGAGACTCTCTTATTTCCTAATTCTTCTAATATTTTGAAAATGATACTTCTCTTAGAAACGGATGCCTCCCCCTTTAGGAGGCATCCGTCAATTATCGGGATATACTACTTTCAAAATGGATTTTAAGCATGGTATTAAAGGTTAACAAATACAATTACAA
>WFSH01000128.1 GCA_015486145.1 Mesoaciditogaceae bacterium | reverse complement strand
CACAGGATGTGCCGAGAAAGCGAATCTAACAGGATGTTAGTATGCAGCGTGCTCTGTTTTTTTGTCATTCTGAACTTGATTCAGAATCTCGAACCACCTTGTTAGTTGCTTGGAGGTCCTGAATAGTTCCTACGGAACTTTCAGGATGACGCTGTGGTCAAAGATTCCCATAAAAGAGCGAATCAGTTTTGACAAGGCTTCAAAAAGATTACACTCACCGCTTGTAAAACGGTACTAAAATGTCAAAGAATACTGAATCTTACCCACACAATCTCGAAGAGATCCAGAGAACCACAAACAATTCAACACTTCTTCATTAAAAAGTAAACACCAAAGAGTTATAATGAGCATAAGCTCAAAAAAGAGCTCTTTTCATACCATAAGTGGTAAAATTAGAATAAAGAGTACCTTTATTTCGATGAATTAAGAAATAACATTTATAAGTCGAATGTTTTTTATACGATGACACTTAAGATGTTGAAAAGAAGAGGTGTTCACATGAAAATTTTACTCATAAATCCCATAAATCCGAGTTACTATTACAGATTTGGACTTATTTTTCCACCGTTGGGATTGGGATACTTGAGTTCCAGTTTAAAGAGATACGGTCATGATGTGAAAATAGTGGATATGAATGTTGAAAAGTTTGATGACAATCACGATCAAAATTATGAAGATTACGATTTGGTTGGAATCTCTTGTGACACGGTTCGATTCCCATGGGCCAAACTGATAGCCAAGAATGTAAAAGCGCGAGGTGTGAAAGTTGTGATGGGCGGACCACATCCGAGCGTTGATGCGCTGAACATTTTGAAAGAAAGAATGGCGGATTATGTGGTGCTCGGAGAGGGAGAAGAGAGTTTCGTGAGTTTGGTGAATTCTCTGGAAAAAGGTGAAAAAGAGCCAGAGATAGATGGTGTGGGATATGTAAGAGAAAACGGAGAGATCCGTCTCACTCCGGTGAAATTCATAACGGATTTAGACTCTGTGCCGTTTCCCGACTGGGAAGCACTTCCACTTGACAAATATCATTGGAAATCTTATGGAAAGAGGACGATGAGTATCATATCTTCTAGAGGTTGTCCCTTTGACTGCGAATTTTGCTCCGTATCACAACTTATGGGAAGACGCTGGAGAAAGAGAAGTGTTGAGAACGTCGTGGAAGAGATGAAGATACTCGTGAAAAAGTACGGTTACGGATTTCTAGTCTTTTTCGATGATAATTTTACAGTCGATCCGAAAAGGGTTATAGAGTTATCCGAAAGGATCCTGCAGGAGGATTTGCACGTTAATTGTTTCGCATTTTCACGAATGGATGAAATCGTGGGTCATGAGGACATGGTCGAAGCGATGGCAAAAGCCGGGTGCAAGATGTTGTTTATAGGATTTGAAAGTGCCAATGAGGAAGCGATGAAAGAATTTAACAAGAACGAAAGTGTCTCCATGGCTTATGAAGCTGTGAAAATTTTGAAGAAATATCACATAGACGTTTTTGCGAGTTTTATACTTGGAGCCTTGAGTGATACCAAAGAAAGTATAAAAAGAACTGTTAAGTTTGCAAAAAGTCTTGGTTCCAAGGTAACTGAATTCTCGATCTTAACGCCTCTTCCTGGGACAAGGCTTTACAGGAAGTTAGAACCCAAGCTTTTAACGAAAGATTATTCTCAGTACGACTTGACGCATCTTGTCTTTAAACATCCGAATTTTTCTCCTCAAGAACTTGGGAAAATATTCGTGAGATCTTATATATCCGTTTACAGCACGCCCAAAAAACTTTTCACAGTCGGACTCCCTTTTTTAAAAAAATTGATCGCCACAAAGAAGAAATTCAAAGAATTGCAGAAACAACTTGAATCACTCAAAGGTTGAAGGGTAAAGAAATTACCCCAATACGCTACAAATTTTTTCACTTCAAGAGGTTAACTCCTTCAAATACCTTACCGCAAAGTGTATCAATCCAAAAGGTTCTCTTCATTTTGGTGTGGATAAAACATGACAATTCTCTATTCTGTCCTTGAGTTTGATCAAAGTCATTCAAAAACACCTTGTCATCAAGTAAAAGAACAAACACCCTTGAAGCCTTCGTCAAAACATATGAAGACGCCATACAAGATGTGAAAGAACAGAGCAAGATTGCACAGTGTGCAATGTATTCTTGCTTTCACGACCAAAGCGATAGCTGCGAAGAAGGCACAGGATGTGCCGAGAAAGCGAATCTAACAGGATGTTAGTATGCAGCGTGCTCTGTTATGTGT
>WFSH01000127.1 GCA_015486145.1 Mesoaciditogaceae bacterium | reverse complement strand
TTTATTTTGAATCGATTAGCGATATACTTTAAGGAAAGAGCTTTTGTTTTCAAATTGATTTACCGCTTACAACGATTTTTTTAGGAGGAGGAATTAAGATGAGGTTAAAAGGTAAAACAGCACTTATAACTGGGGCGGCGAGTGGAATAGGATTGGCCACGGCAAAAAGATTTATAGAAGAGGGTGCGATTGTCGCCGCGTGTGATTACAACGAAGAGGCTCTAAAAGCGGCTAAAAGAGAATTAGGAGATGCTTATCGTATCTATAAGATGGACGTTTCAAAACATGATGAAGTTGGAAAGACGGTGGATGTGATCATAAGCGAGCTCGAAAAGATAGACATTTTGATCAACAACGCCGGGATCACAAGAGACAACTTTCTTGTCAAGATGTCAGAAAGTGATTTTGATGCGGTTATAGAGGTTAATCTTAAAGGCGTGTACAACGTCACACAAGCGGTTGTTAAGAGCATGATGGAAAGGAAAAGTGGAGTTATTCTCAGCACTTCATCTGTTGTGGGAGTGTATGGGAACATAGGTCAAACAAATTACGTTGCATCCAAAGCGGGTGTGATAGGAATGACTAAAACGTGGGCGAAAGAGTTTGCAAGATACGGAATAAGGGTAAATGCGGTAGCGCCTGGCTTTGTAAAAACTCCAATGACGGCGAAAGTTCCACAAAAAGTCATAGACTACATGAATTCCAAGACACCTCTTGGAAGGATGGGAGAAGCTGAAGAGGTTGCCAACGCTTATCTGTTTTTGGCGTCTGATGAAGCTTCTTTCATAACTGGTCAAGTTCTTGGCGTTGATGGAGGTTTGGTGATTTGATTTTGAAACCGCAAAAGAATTCAAGGAGGTTATTTTTATGAGGAGAAAGGTTTACATCTTAGGAGCTAAAAGGACAGCAATTGGGGTATTAGGAGGGAGTTTAAAAGATATACCAGCTTCAAAATTGGGTGCAACAGCCATAAAAGCGGCGATGGAGCAAGCTGGCGTAGAACCCAAAGAAGTGAATGAGACCATTGTGGGTAACGTACTCATGGCTGGACAGGGCATGGGTCCAGGCAGACAAGCTTCGATATACGCTGACATACCCGTTGAAGTTCCAGCTTTCACCGTTCACATGGTATGTGGAAGCGGAATGAAAGCCATCATGATAGGGGCAACTGACATAGTAGCTGGAGAAGCAGATTTAGTTGTGACGGCAGGCATGGAAAGCATGTCACAGGCTCCATATCTTTTACCTTCAAAAGTGAGATTTGGCTCAAAATTTGGAAACATGGAATTGGTGGATCACATGGTATATGACGGCCTGACGGATGTGTTTAATCAAGTACACATGGGGATCACGGCGGAAGAAATAGCCAAGCGTTTGAACATCTCACGTCAAGAACAAGATGAATATGCTTTGGAAAGCCAAAACAGGGCTCGCAAAGCAATATCTGATGGAAAATTCAGAGATGAGATAGTCCCAATTGAGGTTAAAGAAAAGAAATCAACCCGGATATTTGATACAGATGAAGGGCCAAGGGAAACGAGTTTGGAAAAACTTGCGAAGTTGAGACCTGCTTTCAAAAAAGATGGGACGGTAACAGCGGGCAATTCCTCCACGATAAATGACGGTGCCAGTGCGATAATTTTAGCGAGCGAAGATTATGTCAAGGCGCATGGTTTGAAACCAATGGCCGAAATAGTATCTTGGGGTCAAGGTGGTGTAGACCCGATCGTCATGGGGTTGGGGCCTGTGCCAGCAACAGACAACGCGTTGAAAAAATCAGGATTATCTTTTAAAGATATAGAACTTTTTGAAGCCAACGAAGCTTTTGCCGTTCAAACTTTGGGAGTGATGAGAAACTGGGAGCAAATGTATTCAGTAACGAAAGAGTACATCATGGAAAGGGCCAATGTGAATGGAGGAGCAATTGCTTTTGGACACCCGATAGGTTGCTCTGGTAATAGAATCACGGTAACATTGTTGTATGAAATGATGAAGAGAGACTTGGAACTTGGTCTTTCCACACTCTGCATTGGTGGTGGAATGGGAACGGCGATCATCTTGAAAAGATCATAAAAGTATATTTTTACTGAGAAGTGATTGCCATGAAAGTGCTCGTTACCGGCTTTGAACCATTTGATCGCGAAAAGATTAATCCATCATATGAGATCGTGAAAGCTTTGCCCGATAAATGGGGAAAAATAGAAGTAATAAAAAAAGAAGTTCCAGTTTTGTACGGTGAAGCCATAAAAGTCGTTGTGGAAGAAATGAGAAAAAATGATGCTGACATCGTGATCATGATCGGGCAAGCAAAGGGGAGAGCTTCTATTACCGTGGAAAGAGTAGCGATCAACGTAAATGATTCGAAAACACCGGATAATTCCAAAAAAATTTTGAAAGGGGCTCCCGTAGTCGAGGGAGGCCCTGTTGGATATTTTTCAACTCTTCCAATCTACGACATAGTTAAAGCTTTAAAAAGGATCAAAATTCCTGTGAAAATTTCCAACACCGCGGGAACCTTTTTGTGTAATTCACTCTTTTATGGAGTGATGCACGAAATCTCCACGAAAAAATTGAACATCTCGGCTGGATTCATTCATGTTCCATACCTTCCTTTGCAAGCTTTAAAGAGTCCAGATGTTCCAAGTATGTCACTTGATCTCATGATAAAAGGTGTAAGAAAAGCGATAGAAGTGAGCGTGAAAAAGATTAGAATCACCAAGAATAAGTGAGGGATTTTTAACGAGCCCTCACTTTTACTTTGTAGAGTTTTTCACCAATTTTGATGAAAAACACTTTGGGCTTTTTCTTTATATGGGTTTCTAAAAGGTCCAGCGTTTTTTGCATGTGTAGGTATGCTTTTCTTGCTTCTCCAAGAGTCACATGTTCAAAAGAGAGTTTGTCGCCTGGTTTGAGCTGAGCAAGTGAAGGGATATCTGCAGAAATAACCGTGGATATTTTAACGTAGCCTCCCACTGTTGGATGATCTGACATCATCACTATTGGGTTACCATCTGGTGGAACTTGTATCGCCCCAATGATCATGCCGTTTGACAGGATGTCGTGTTTACCATCTTTGGCTCTCAAAGTTGGCCCATTCAATCTGTATCCCATCCTGTCACTTTGCGCAGTCAAACGATAAGTTGAAGAGAAAAATTTTTCAATTTCGGTTTTGGAAAATCGATCACTTTCTGGTCCCAAGACCACGCGCACATGGTTGGAATATGTCGGTATCATATGAGATGGTATTTTCGTACCATGGAAAACGAGAAGATTTTTGCTTTTAAGTGCAATTTCATCTCCATTCCGCAATTTCCTGCCATAATGTCCGCCTATTTTGGCACGCACATAAGTTGATTTACTACCTAATATTTTGGGAATGTCAAACCCACCACTTACACTTAAGTAAGCCCTGAACCCACTTTTTATCTTTTCAAATTTTAGAATGTCTCCATCTTGAATGTGAAAAGATTGCCACGGCATCATCATTTTTCCGTTCAGAGTAGCACTCAGATCAGCGCCGGTTATAGCTATTTCACACTCTCCCTCAAATATGGCAGAAAATCCTGCAGAAGTGATCTCTAATGCGGACTCGTTTCTTTTATTACCAACGAGTAGGTTAGAAACTTGAAGCGCAAAACCATCCATCGCCCCAGATGGAGGAATCCCGTATTTCTGGTAGCCATAACGCCCAAGATCTTGAATGGTTGTAAAGAGCCCTCCAGATTTGACGATCAATTTTGCCATTTTTTTAGTTGTTGTTCGTATTCTTTTTTGCTTATTGGAACGAATCTCACCTTATCGCCTGGTTTGAGCAATGTGGGTGGATCTTTTTTGGTGTTGAACAGCTCAAGAGGTGTTCTTCCTATTATCCTCCATCCCCCCGGACTTTCTATCGAATATATCCCAGTTTGCTTGTCGCCTATTCCAACACTACCTGCTGGAACACTTTTCCTTGGACTTTCCAGCCTTGGAGTTGCTATTTTTTCAGACATACCTCCCAAATATGCAAATCCAGGTGTAAATCCTATCATGTACACAAGGTATTCCGCAGAAGCGTGTATTTTTATGACTTCTTCAATGGAGATGTGATGGTATTTTGCCACAAAGTGTAAATCGGGCCCATATTCTCCTCCGTAGAGAATCGGGATTTTGATTGATGAGAAATGAGATGTTTGTTTACCACATTGAGTGTGCAATTTGTTCAGTTTCTCAACGATGGTTGAAAAATCGATGAGCTTTGGATCGTAGATAATTGTTAAAGAGGAATACGCAGGTATCGTTTCGACGATGCCCTCAATTTTTTCATTTGAAATTACAGCCGAAAATGAGTGCACCGCCGAATTTACTTTGGGATCTATTTTGTTTGTAAAATTGACAAGCACCGCCGTGTCCCCGTATGGAACGCATTCAAATTGTTTTCTCATTTGCCAATCCTTTCCACTTTTACACCGTGAAGAATGAAATTTTCTTTCAATTTCCGAGTGATTTCCACAGACTTTGGTGTATCTGAATGCACGCATATTGTATCCGCTTCGATTTTTATTTTTGAACCGTTTATGGTTGTTATTGTCCCTTTTTCCACCATTTCGAGAGACCTGCTCAATATTTGGTCAATGTTGTCCAAAACGGCACCTTTCATATTTCTTGATAAAAGACTTCCATCTTGGGTGTAAGCTCTGTCTGCGAAGACCTCACTTGCCACTTTAAGTCCAACGTCTCTTCCCGCTTTGAGAATCTGAGAATTCGACAAACCAACAAGTATCAATTCTTTATCGACATCGTACACAGCTTTCGCAACAGCGTAAGCTATTTTATAATCCTGACAAGCCATGTTGTAAAGAGCTCCGTGGGGTTTGACATGTTGCATATTTCCACCGAGGGCATGAACAAAAGCCATGAGTGCCCCAATTTGGTAAATCACGTAATCTCGGACTTCCTCAACACTCACTTCAATTTTTCTACGACCGAAACCCATCAAGTCTGGAAAGCCCGGGTGTGCACCGATCGCCACCCCATGTTTTATGGCAAGTTTGACACTTTTTTCCATGATCAAAGGATCTCCCGCATGATATCCACAAGCGATGTTGGCAGAGGTGATGTTTTCCATTATTTTTTCATCGTTGACGGCTTTGTATTTTCCAAAACCCTCCCCCAAATCGCTGTTTAAGTCTATTTTTTTAGTCATGAAAATACCCCTTTTCCGTCACCTTTAATGTGAGAAGACAATTTGTTGAATTACAACGCTTATAATATAATAGCATAGTTAAGGTGGGTAGCAAGCTGAATGATACAATCGGTGAGGAGGTAAAAATATGAAAGTTTTAAAACCCACAAAGGTCGTTGAAATGATACCAGACGGTGCTACTATCATGGTTGGAGGATTTTTAGGGGTTGGTACGCCGGAGTGTTTTATGGACGAGATCGTGAAACAGAAGAAAAAAGATCTCACCGTTATTTGCAACGATTCGGCTTTTCCGGATCGTGGAATTGGCAAATTGATCGTTGCAAAGCTCGTGAAAAAACTCATCACATCGCACATAGGTACAAATCCCGAGACACAGCGACAGATGATAGAAAAAGAGTTGGAAGTAGAGTTGGTTCCCCAGGGCACTCTCGCTGAGAGAATTCGGGCAGCTGGTGTGGGATTGGGAGGGGTACTCACTCCAACTGGTGTTGGAACTATTGTTGAAAACGGAAAACAAGTGATCGAATTGAACGAGAAAAAATATCTCTTGGAGCTGCCAATTCACGCTGATTTTGCTCTCATAAAAGCCAAACGAGCAGATTACCTTGGAAATCTGGTTTATTCTCTCACTGCCAGAAATTTCAATCCCATTATGGCTATGGCGGCGAATGTTGTCATTGCCGAAGTTGAAGAGATCGTTCCAATTGGTGCGATGACGCCAGACGAGGTGCATACACCAAATGTTCTGGTAAATTACGTAACTGTTGATGGGAGGCGTTAACTATGGATGCAAAAACGCTTATTGCAAAAAGAATTGCCTTGGAATTGAAAGATGGCTACCTCGTCAATTTGGGAATAGGAACCCCCACTCTTGTTGCTAACTACACCCCTAAAGGTGTTACAGTCTTTTTTGAATCCGAAAACGGCATCATTGGAATGGGACCAGTTCCACAGGAAGGTATGGAGAATCCAGATTTAGTCAATGCAAGCGCCGGGTACGTTAGTGCGTTACCAGGAGCCTCATGTTTTGACAGCACGATCTCTTTTGGCCTGATCCGTGGTGGACATCTGGATGTTACCGTGCTTGGAGGGCTTCAGGTTGACGAAAAAGGCAGGCTTGCAAATTGGATGATACCTGGCAAGATGATACCTGGCATGGGGGGAGCGATGGATCTCGTAACCGGTGCAAAGCGAGTTATTGTTTCTATGACTCACACTGCCAAAGGAAAGCCCAAAATAGTCAAAGAGTGTACATTGCCGATCACGTCCATACGGCCTGTCGATCTGGTTGTAACTGAAATGGCCGTGATAGAGCCCACAAAGGATGGACTTGTTTTGAAAGAAATTGCCCCAGGTATCACGATTGATGATGTCTTGAAGAACACGGAAGCGCATTTGATAATTCCCGAAAGTGTTCCGGTTATGAAATTGGAATGATCGAACCCCAAGTTTGACTTAGTGCCTCTTTTGTTTTGGCGTAATGTTTTGGTGAAAGAAGTACTCTTAATTAGGCCAATGCAAATTGATCCGTGTAAATGCAAAAAATAGGAGAAGTACATGAACTGGATTCTCTACGTGCTTACTTATTTAGTTGGAATCGGTGCTGGCTTTTTGAACGTGGTAGCTGGGGGTGGTTCCATGTTAACACTCCCTCTGCTGACTTTTCTTGGACTCGGAATAGGAGTTGCAAACGGCACAAACAGAGTTGCCATTTTGCTTCAAAACATTGTTGCCACCAGACAGTTTAAAAGAGAGAAAATAAACGTTTTAAGAAAGGCGTTAACGCTTGCAATTCCAGCAACGTTGGGAGCGATAGTTGGGACACTCATAGTCGTTCAAATAGATAGAAATATGCTTCAGAAGATTGTAGGAGTACTTCTTTTGGCCATGGGCGCTTTCATGATTTCTAAGCCCAGCATATGGGAGAAAGGTTTAAAGAGTAAAAATAAAAATAAATGGCTCTCGTATCTTATTTTCTTCGCTATAGGAATATACGGTGGGTTCATCCAAGCTGGTGTAAGTTTCTTTTTCATCGCGGCACTTGTTCTTGTGGAGGGGTTGGATCTGATAAAAACAAGTGCCGCAAAGGTTACCATTATAGCGATATACACCGTCGCCTCTCTTGCGATTTTTGTGGCAAACGGAAAAGTGGACTGGATTATTGGTTTTGTACTTGCCGCTGGAAATATGACGGGCGCTGTTTTAGGAACGAAATTTACTGTATTGAAAGGTGCCAAATGGATAAAATACGTGGTTTTTGTCGCCATAATCGCTGGAGCTGTAAAGTTTCTTGTTTTTTGAATCAAGCACTCATTTACATGGCATTTCCAAGCAACCTCTTTTTTACTTTATCGCGGTGACAGTTACAAAATCTTTCACAATTCTAAAAACGCCTTCAATGGTATGGTTAGAGAAAAAGGATATGGCAGCTTTGAAAAGATTTTTCATGTTCAAAGTGTTGAGTTTGAGGGTTGCCTCGACCCACACGTCAACTGTTTTGCTGTTATTCTGAGTTATTTTCCAAATTTTGCAGGGAACATTTCCGGTGACTTTATACGATGAAGCTTTTGGCATGACGAATTTTAAGCCTTTTATCACCAACTTGTTGTAGACCGATGGAAGGCGATTTTCCACGATTGCCGTGACCTTGGTAGAATGGCCTAAGTCTGACGGTGAGTATTTCACGTTAAAGTAATCCGGCAGAAAAACGTTGGTTTTAACATGTGTACCATTAACCGTCACGACCACAAAGTGGTAAAATCCGCCGTTTTGTGGTTCCCCTTCCAAGGGCGCTCCCGCTCCTCCGGTGATCATGTAAATTATTCCATCAACTTCTTTTTTCCAATAGAGATGTTCATGGCCTTGAAAAACGATCCTGATGTTGTGATATTTGGAATTGAATCTATTCAAGAGCGTTTTTACTTTTTGAGCTTTGATTTTGTCACTCCAAGCTGTTTTGTTGATATTCCAATATTCTCGAAGTGGTTTGTGCATGAATATGAAAATGTTTTCGTCAGATGTTGCGGATTTCAAATCATTTACCAGCCAATCGTACTGAGCTTGTGTGAATTTACCGTCCGGAAAGTTCACATTTGTATCGAGCACGATGAAACGACTTTTTTTGTAATTGAACGAGTAGTACAACGGTTTTTTTAGAAGCGTTACGTAATCTTTCTGGCCTCCTGCACCGGCAACGTCGTGGTTGCCAACAACCGTGTAAAATGGCATATCGAGAGCTTTGACAATTTTAAGAAAATCGACGTATTCCTGACGCGTACGTTGTGCATCAGCACCGTATCCATAAACGAGATCTCCGACGTCTACGACAAAATCTGGGTGTATCCATTCAACCTCTCGAACTATTTGCCTAAAAATTGGAGGCTGAACATCTTGATTGTTGAAGGGTCTGTTGTCTCCGAAAACCACAAACCTGAATTGTTGTGAAAATCCCAAAAACGTTACAACTATAAAGAAGAGACACAAAAAGAAGAATTTTCTTGATTTGAATTTCATTTATTTAACCCCCTTGACATTTTAGTACCGCTTTACAAGCGGTCAATGCAATTTTTTTCGAAGTCCCGTCAGAACCGGATTCGCTCTTTTATTTGGAGTCTTTGACCTTAACGTCATCCTGAAAGTTCCGAAGGAACTATTCAGGATCTCCAAGCAACTAACAAGGTGGATCGAGATTCTGAATCAAGTTCAGAATGACAAAAAAACAGAGCACGCTGCATACTAACATCCTGTT
>WFSH01000126.1 GCA_015486145.1 Mesoaciditogaceae bacterium | reverse complement strand
CCATATTTAGCGTTTCTGAGTTCTTCGAGCATTTCATCATTTACCCTGTAAGTACCACCTTCTACTGGTTTTATCAATCCACCTCTTCCCACAATGGCAGAAAAATCCCTTGGAGAATAACCCGCATCCTGTAGAAATGATTCTATCTTTTCCAAACGAAATGCATATTGATCGGCGATTTTACCAAAACGCTTCAACTCCTTGTTAGAGTGAGGTATATTGGAAGATCTGACAAGCTCTTCGTCCTCAAAAATCGCAAGTTTTGTGGAAGTGGATCCCGGATTGATCACAAGAATCCTGAACATCAAATCACTCCTGAGCGATAAGAGTACTTAAAGCTATAGAGTAAAGTTTTGACTCGTCGTCATCGGCTCGAGAAGTTAAAACAATCGGTACTCTCGCCCCCAAAATCGTTCCAGCCAGCTTCCCTTTGGCTATGAACACAAGAGCTTTGTAAAGTATGTTACCCGCTTCTATATCTGGAACCAAAAGCACATCTGCCCGACCCGCAACTGGGCTCTCTATTCCCTTGTGTTTGGCAGCCTCCTCACTTACAGCGTTATCTAAAGCAAATGGACCATCAACCACCGCACCTTTAATTTGCTTTCTGTCATTCATCTTGGCAAGTAAAGCGGCTTCCAATGTGGCAGGCATGGCTGAATTAACAGTCTCAACCGCTCCCAACACTGCCACTTTTGGAGTATCTATTCCAATAACGTGTGCAACTTTTTCAGAGTTGTATATGGAATCCACTTTTTGCTCAAGTGTGGGGGCTATAACCATCGCCGCATCGGTAATTATGAGAAGTCTCTCGTACGTTGGGACCTCAAATACACCCACATGGTTCATGGTTCTTCCAGTCCTGAGATTGTAATTTTTGTCCAAGACCGTATGCAAAAGATGAGACGTGTGTACTTTTCCCTTCATCAGAAGATCACAATGGTGATCATGAACAAGTTCAACGGCTTTTCTAACGGCTTCGTCTTCTTCTGGTGCATCGATCACTTCGTAGTTTGAGAGATCAACTTCCAGCTCTGAAGCAATTCTCTCAATCTCCTTTTTTGATCCTACTAAAGTGGCATGGATTATCCCTTCTTTGTAAGCCTCGTCAATCGATTTGAGCACCGGGGCATCTTGAGCAACCGCCACGGATATTCGCATTTTCCTCAATGTTTTTGCTTTTTCAACGAGTTCTTGAAGCTTTTTCATGACCATATTCCTTCACCTCTCTTACTCCGTAAGTGTATATTTTAGCTTTTTCTTCCCCTTTTAAAACTCTCAATGCTCCCATGGCAAGGGCTTCCATTTCATAACCACCTGCTATTACCAAAACAAGTGAAAGATTGGAAATGTATGATTTTATCATTTCAACAAATTGAGAGCTGAACGCCATGCCTCCAGTGAGTATAATGGCATCCACTTTACCATTCAAAACAACGTACATTTCGGCTATTCCTTTTGCTATTTGATATGCCATAGCCCTAACAATCAATGAAGCTTTTGGATCTTTTTGGGACAATTCCATCGCCTTTCTAAGGTCATTCGTTCCAAGATAAGCCACAAGTCCTCCATGGCCAACATATCTTTTCTTAAGTTCTCGCGCTGAATATTTTCCGGAATATGCCATCCTTATCACATCTCCCACCGGCAGCTCTCCCGCACGTTCAGGACTGAATGGACCCTCGTCATTTGCATTGTTAACGTCGACCATCTTTCCTTTTCTATGAGCGCTTATTGATATTCCACCGCCTAAATGGACTATTACCAAATTCATATTTTCGTATTTTTGATCCAATTCAAGCTCGGCTTTCCTCGCCACCGCCTTTAAGTTCAACGCATGTGAGTAGCTTTTTCTTTCTATATCTTTCACTCCGGATATTCTCGCTATTTCCTCCATTTCGTCAACCGACACAGGATCTGTTATGTAGGCGTTCACACCTATCTTTTTCGCAATTGAATATCCTATCAATCCAGCCAAATTTGAAGCATGTTCAACTTTCGAATTCCTCAAAGCATGCACCATCGTTTCATCCACAAGGTAAGTCCCACTTTCAACAGGCCCTATTAATCCTCCTCTGCAGGCTATTGCACTGAATTCCTTCAACTCATAATTTTTTTCTTTCAGCACATTTGAAATCAAGTTTTCCCTGTATTCAAGTTGATCGATAACACGCTCGAACTTGGAGAGCTCTTCCGTAGAATGTTCTATAGTACTCTCAAAATCGAGTCTTTCATCCTCATAAACCGCCACCTTTGTGGAAGTAGATCCCGGATTGATCACGAGTATTTTGTACACCATTATCACCCTTAGTCGAACAATTTCCCTATTCTTTTTATGCCTTCTTCTATCTGTTCCAACGGTGGAAGGCAAAAAGAAAGCCTCATGTTGGAACTTATCCTGTCATCCACATAGAAGGCAGTACCCGGTATATAGGCTACACCAACTTTTTTAGCTTTTTCAAAAAGTTTCATCGTGTCATATTCCTTTGGAAGTGTGACCCAAATAAACAGACCGCCTTCCGGCTTTGTCCACTTTGCACCGCTAACTTTGATGTATTTACCCAAAGCATTCAACATCACATTTTTCTTCTTTCTGTAAATCTCAATGGCACTTTTTATCCTGTCGAAGATCACCCCTTCATGTAAGTATCTTGCAACCAGTCTTTGTGTGAAAGTCGGAGTACACAGATCAGCTCCTTGTTTTGCAAGTGCTGCCTTCGCCACAATTTCTTTGTCACCCGCAATCATGCCTATTCTTATTCCAGGGCTCATCACTTTACTCATGGTGTTCAACAGTACAACACCCTCTCCGCTTGCAAGCGTGTAGATATCCGGAAGTTTCTCTCCTTCATATCTCAATTCGCCGTAAGGATCGTCTTCGAGTATCAACACATCGTATCTGTGAGCCAATTCAATAAGGGCTTTTCGTTTTTCAAGACTCATCGTGACTCCCGCAGGATTGTGAAAATTCGGTACGGTATAGATAAACTTCAACTTTGAAATTTCTCCTCTTGAATCTATCTTCTTCAAGGCCCTTTCAACCTCGTTCACGTTCAAGCCGTCATCCTCGAGATCTATAGTGACAAATTTTGGCCCATAAGCTCTAAATGCACTGGCAGCCCCAAGGTATATTGGATGGCTTACCATAACGTAAGAATCTTCATCCAAAAAAATGCGACCCATTAAATCCAAAGCCTGTTGAGAACCAACGGTTATGAGAAGGTTCTCATGCTTTAACCCTTTTATTCCATGCCTGTCATCTAATATTTTTATAAGTTCGTCTTTCAAAAGAGGATCTCCCTCGGTTGCACCATATTGAAGAGAAATTGGGTATTCGTCTATGAGAACACCTTGAGATAACCTTGCCAAAGTGTTCCTATCAAACGTTTCAGGATCCGGGGCTCCTCCACCAAAAGAAATTATCGATGTGTTCGTCGCATCTCTTAAAAGCTCTCTTATTATTGAAGACTTCATCCTTTTTGACATCTTAGAAAATAACCGCTCCAATTTCAACATTCACTCCACCTCCTCTACAATTTTATATTAGCAAAATTCATGCCAAATT
>WFSH01000125.1 GCA_015486145.1 Mesoaciditogaceae bacterium | reverse complement strand
TCGGTGGGATGTTCCGCATTGGGACTTTAAAACTCCAGAATACAAGCAAAATTATCCTGAAGGAATCCCGTCGTACAAGTGGGAATTGTGCCGCGGATTGGGATTTTCATTTGGATACAATCAAAATGAAAGCGATAAGGAAGTACTGAGTTCAGAAAAATTGATTTATCTGTTGGTGGAAGTTGTGAGCAAAGGTGGGAATCTCCTCTTAAACGTTGGTCCTAAGGCGGATGGAACAATTCCGGGAATCCAGCGCGAAAGGCTTCTTACACTTGGCAAATGGCTTGAGAAAAATGGTGAAGCAATTTACGATACGAAACCCTGGGATATGGAGAAGACTGAAACCACTGATAGAACAGAAGTGAGATTCACAAGGAAAGATCCCAATTTGTATTGCATACTTTTGGGGACTCCTCAATACAAAGAGTTAACTCTGAAATCTTTAAGAATAGATGGTAAAAGCGTCGTAACTTTGATGAGTACAGGCGAGAAATTGAAACATCAAGTGGAAGGCGAAAATACGAAAATATTTTTTCCACGTTTACCAGAGGAATTTTGTACGACTATTTTGAAAATCTCGCCTGTGTGAGACAAAAAAAGTCAAAAGAGGAGAGGATTGACGTGAAAGAAGAAAAAAGTATGAAAGTGAATTCTCCAAGGGTTGCTGGAAAGTTACCTAAAATCGGGATTCGTTCCGTTATAGATGGACGTAAAGAAGTGAGAGAACCTTTAGAAAACCAAACGATGAATATGGCAAAAGCTACGGCAGATTTTTTGACCAAGAATTTAAAGCATCCAAATGGTATGCGAGTTGAATGTGTAATCTCCAACATCATAAGCAACGTCGCAGAAGCAGCCAAGGCAGAAGAGAAATTTAGTGAAGAAAATGTTGGACTCACCATAACTGTAACTCCAACGTGGTGTTATGGCTCAGAGACTATGGATATGGATCCATTTAGGCCAAAAGCAATTTGGGGATTTAATGGTACGGAGCGACCTGGCGCGGTTTACTTAGCTGCAACACTTGCCGCGCATAATCAAAAAGGTTTGCCAGCGTTTGGAATATATGGGAAAGATGTTCAGGATGCTGATGACACATCAATACCTGAAGACGTTCAAGAAAAGTTGTTGCGTTTTTCAAAAGCGGGTTTGGCAGTTGCCACAATGAAGGGAAAATCCTATCTTTCTATCGGAGGCATGTCTATGGGGATAGCCGGCTCTTTGGTAGATCCGAATTTTCTCGAAGACTACCTTGGAATGAGATATGAGATGGTAGACATGTCCGAATTTATCAGAAGAATTGAAAAGGAAATATATGATGACCAAGAATATGAAAGAGCCATAAAATGGACGAGAGAAAACTGTACAGAAGGGCCAGATGACAACCCGCCTGAAAGGAGATTGAATCGACAGAGATTGGATCAAATATGGGAATTTGTTGTAAAAATGACTTTGATCGCGAGAGACCTCATGATAGGTAACCCTAAGTTGAAGGAGAAGGGATTTGAAGAAGAGTCTTGGGGTCACAATGCCATTGTAGCCGGATTTCAAGGACAACGTCAATGGACCGACCATTTCCCAAACGGAGACTTCATGGAAACCATACTTAACTCTTCTTTTGACTGGAATGGCATAAGAGAACCTTTCATCATGGCAACTGAGAATGACAGTTTAAATGGCATATCGATGCTTTTTTCTCACTTATTAACGGGACGTGCACAAATATTCGCAGATGTTAGAACGTATTGGAGTCCAGAAGCGGTGAAGCGTGTAACGGGCAAAAAATTAGAAGGGGTGGCTGAAAATGGGATTATCCATTTGATAAATTCCGGTTCGGCTACTTTAGATGGAACAGGTGAGCAAACAGATGAGAATGGAAAGCCAGTCATGAAACCATATTGGGAGATAACGCCTGAAGAAGTTGAAAAAAGTCTTAAAGCGACTCTGTGGAGACCTGCACTTTTGGAATCTTTCAGAGGTGGGGGATTTTCAGTTGATTTTCTCACAAAAGGTGGGATGCCGGTAACGATGGCTCGATTGAATATAATCAAGGGCCTGGGGCCAGTTATGCAAATCGCCGAGGGATATACGGTGGAGCTCCCTCCAGAAGTTCATGACGTTTTAGACAGACGTACCAATCCAACATGGCCTACAACTTGGTTCGCCCCTCGATTGACGGGCAAAGGAGCTTTTAAAGATGTTTATTCCGTGATGAATAATTGGGGGGCTAATCACGGTGCCATAAGTTATGGACACATAGGAGCAGATTTGATAACTCTCGCCTCGATGTTGAGAATTCCAGTGGCTATGCATAACGTTTCGGAGGATAGAATATATCGTCCAAGTGCGTGGAGTGCTTTTGGAACAACGGATTTAGAAGGAGCAGATTACAGGGCGTGTTCCAATTTCGGACCACTGTATGGTAAAAACAAAAAGTAAAGGATTTGAT
>WFSH01000124.1 GCA_015486145.1 Mesoaciditogaceae bacterium | reverse complement strand
GTCAAACGAGGAGATGTGTTTCTCAAATACTACGGCTTAAATCACCTCAGCTTTGTTGAAAAAGTTTTTGTGAAAGGTGAGGACAAAACGCAAGAACTCTTGAATCGTGCCAACGGCAGCGCACTTGAAAAAGAAGGATATCCAAGCTGGGTGGGCGAAGTCTTTAAGATGTATCTCAATCCTTATCTGAGGTATTATTTCATGACAAATACGATGCTTTCACATGAATTGGAGGATTTGAAAACCGGAAAGCTCAGATCGATGGTGGTGAAGGAAATAGAAAGGGAGTTATTCAAAATATATTCCGATCCAAGTGTGGATGAAAAACCCGAGGAGCTGCAAAAAAGAGGAGGAGCAATGTATTCTACGGCTGCAGTAGAGCTCATGAGGGATATTATTTCTGGGAAACAAGCTCGTCACATTTTGAATGTTAGAAATGAAGGTGGAATTGACAACTTACCAGATGATTACGTGTTGGAATTGTCTTGTGATGTGTACGGAAGAAATGTTTTCCCGATTTCCGTGGGAGAGGCAGAACCCATTGCTTTAGGACTTATACACGTGATCAAACAGTACGAAAGGTTGACCATAGAAGCTTACAAAACGGGATCTAAAAACAAGGCTTTAGAGGCGATCCTTTTGCATCCTATTGGACCTGGTTTGGAGAAAGCGCGCGAATTTTTAGATGAAGCTTTAAAAGCTAACAAAGAATGGATAAGAAATCTCAAGTAATTGAGCTTTCTTATGAGACCATGCAAAGTTGTATGGTCTCTATAAATTTGATTTTACACGGGAGGTGCGATAACTCGGTAATTTGATGGAATCCAAGAAAGGAGAGATTTTATGGAAAGAAAAGTGATCGATTTCATAAACAAAGTTCTTCCTATCCCCAAGATAGAAGATAGCAAAAACGTTTTGTGTGTTTTGCCACATCCAGATGACGGAGAAATAGGAGCAGGTGGCACGATAGCTAAACTAAAAAGCAAAGGGGCAAAAGTGAGTTATGTACTCGTTACGGATGGTGGAGCCGGAATACGTGGAAAAAGCCGAGAAGAAACAAGAGAAATCAGAAAAAAGGAGCAGGAATCAGCGGCAAAGATATTAAATGTTGATGAAATTGAATGGTTGGGCTATCCTGATGGTGGAAATTATGACATAGAAAACGTAAAAAAAGATTTGTCAAGATATTTTGAAAGGATAAAACCAGATTTGGTTATGACTGTTGATCCGTTTTTACCTTACGAATGCCATCCTGATCACAAGATTTGTGGATTGGCAGTCGCTCAAACTCTTTTGCTTAATTTTAATGATTCCGTCCCGATGGCTTTCTTTTTCACGGCATATCCAAATCAGTTTGTTTGTGTTGAAAAATATCGGGACAAGAAATTCGAAGCAATTTCTGCTCACAAGAGTCAAATCAGTCCGGAGATCGTTGGAATCTACAAAAAATATTTTGAAGTAAAAGGCGAGGCATATGGGAAAAAGGTTGGATGTAAGTACGCAGAGGGATTTAAAGTCTTACTGCCCATGATGCTCCACGCTTTCGAGGAGACATTGTGGGTATAGAAATAAATGGAGGGATGAAAGATGAAAAGGATCTTGTTTGTAACTTCGTTAGTGCTTGTCTTTAGTATTTCGTTGGTTTTCTCTCGAACAACCGTGACTTTCATGACCGATTGGACAGGACCTGAGCTTCATGTTATTACTTCTATAGCAAATAATTTTAACTCTATTCAAAACAACTATGAGATCAAAGTCATAAGTGTGAGCAACATGGCAGAAAAATTTTTAACATCCCTTGCTGCAGGTAATCCACCAGATATTTTACACGCTAACCATCAATACATAGCTCCTTTGGTGGCCATGGGGGCTGTAGAGCCCATAGACGACATTACAAAATACGGTGTGAATCTGGATGAATATCGCGAAGAAGTTTTAAAGAGTGCGGAATATCACGGCCATCTTTATGCCATACCGATGAAGTTGGATATCTTTGGCTTGTTCTGGAACAAATCTCTGTTTGAGAAGGCAGGGTTAAATCCCAACGAACCGCCCAAGACTTTAAAAACAGTTATGGAATACGCGAAAAAACTAACTGAGTATAGTTCAAATGGCAACATAAAAGTTCTTGGATTTGATCCCGGATACAACAGCAAGTGGACATGGCCCCATGTATGGCCATACTATTTTGGTGGAAGCTTGGTCAATACAAAAACGGGAGCCATAACAGCTAACAGCTCGATATGTGTGAAATCTTACAAATGGATTCAAAAGTTGTCAAGGATGTACGGGACGACAAAGCAGCTTGAAAAATTTGTGGGAGGCTATGGTCCTTACTGGTCAAACAGCAATCCTTTTATTGATGGAAGAGTGGCCATGACATTTGGTGGGGATTGGATTGCAAAAATAATCGATCTTTACAATTCAAAGATGAAGTGGGGCTTTTCTTGGTTTCCCAGTGCTGATGGTAAGCCAAGAGCTTACACTGAAATAGACATGGCTATCATTCCAAAGGGTGCCAAACATGTGAAAGGTGCCAAAGAATTTTTAGCATTTCTTTCAAAACCACAAAATCTTCTCAAGTTTCTCACGCCTGTTCCTGTTTTAAAAAAGGAATACGTCAAAAAATATGAAAATGCCATGGTCGTCTACCCACACAGGAAGCTTTTTATGGAGATTTTCGGGAAAGTTCATCTTTTCTTTGCTCCCACTACACCGGCATGGCAAAAATATAATGCGCTTCTAAAAAATGCATTTCTGAATGTGTTGTTTCTCAGAATTTCACCTCGAGTTGCGCTGAACAATGTTCAAATTAAGATGAAGAGAGCTTTGGAAATGATGGGAAGATAATTGTTGCCCTTTGAGAAGTGCCTTGAATTCGAGGCACTTCTTGACTTTTCGTTTTTTGGTAGGAGAAACAAATAAACGGTACTGGAGGAGTGATATGACAAAAAGGGGAAAAAGAGATCTACTATGGGGTGTGATTTTCATTTCTCCTTGGATTGTAGGACTTGTTTTGTTTTATTTTTATCCCATGTTCACTTCACTGTATTATAGCTTTACAAGGTACACGATTATCAGTGCCCCAAAATGGGTAGGACTTTTGAATTACAAATGGTTGTTGACAGATAACATTTTCTGGACCTCTGTTGAGAATACACTTTATTTTATGATAATAGGCGTTCCTCTCACACAAATAACAGCACTCGTAGTGGCATATATGTTTTACTACTTGAAAAAGAGTAAAACTCTGAGCTTTCTAAAAGTTTTTTATTTATTTCCGGTTTTGGTCCCTGGCGTCATTCTTGCTATTGTATGGAATTTAATGTTAAACAGTCAATATGGGGTGTTCAATTTCTTCCTTCACTTAGTGGGATTAAATGGTCCCAATTGGTTGGAGAGTACGTATTGGACAAAGCCAGCTATTGTGTTAGTTGGTTTGTGGTATATAGGAATGAGCATGATAATTTATATTGCGGCTTTAAACGATGTTCCCAAAGAACTCTATGAAGTTGCCGATTTGGACGGCGCTAAATGGTGGACAAAGTTATCGAAGATAACAGTTCCCATGATTTCTCCAGCGGTTTTGTTCAACATAATAACCGGCATGATATCGATCATTCAACTTTTTGACCTTCCATACATTTTGACAAGTGGAGGTCCTTCTTATTCCAGCTATACATGGGCAATGCAAATATACGACAATGCATTCACGTATATGAACATGGGGTATGCATCTGCATCTGCTTGGTTGCTATTTTTGATCACCTTTGGTCTTACCGTTTTGATATTCATTCTGAGCAAGAACAAAAT
>WFSH01000123.1 GCA_015486145.1 Mesoaciditogaceae bacterium | reverse complement strand
TCTCATGCCTCTCTTCGCAGCTATCACTTTAGTCGTGTAAGTGAAAGAGACATCCCTCTTGGCTTTTGTCTTGGTTATGAAAATGGTCATTCCGGCCGCCGAGCCGGAATCTTGTTTTGAGGGTGTCTGTTCTTTTACTTGATAACAAGGTGTTTTTGAATGACTTTATTCAAACTTACAAGAACAGAATAGAGATTTGTCATGTTTTATCCACACAAAAATGAAGAGAACCAAATATTCTTTAAACGCTGATCAGGATATCACCAATGCACCCAGCTTACCCGTTATCATAAGTATCCCAACAACAATCAATACAACTCCACCAACAATGTTGATTTGTCTCTGGTATTTTGAAATGGCGGGAACGATTTTGTTCACAGAGTCTATCAAGATCGCAGCCAACAATAACGGTATCATTATTCCAAGAGAAAAGAAAGACAATAACAATCCCCCATTAAGTGTGTTGCCGGTGGCGGCAATGGTAAGAATTGCTCCAAGTGTTGGCCCTATACAAGGAGTCCAAGCGAAGGATGTGACAATTCCAAACAAAAAGGCACTCCAGAAGCCTTCTATTTCACGGTTAAACGGCAAGAGTATTCCTTTCTCGAAGAACGGCAAGGTGAATAGCCCAGTATAGCTCAGGCCAAAAACGATGATCACTATTCCACCGATCAGTTCTATCAAACGTCGTGAACTTATCAACATCATTCCAAATGTTCCCGTGGCAATTCCCAGCAAAATAAATATAACCGACAAACCAAGCGAGAACGCAAATGCTCGCCAAATTGCACTTTTCTTTGCTTTGGAAGATATTAAGAAAGCCAAAAAACCAGGGAGTATTGGGAAAATGCACGGTGAAAGAAAACTTAACAATCCTCCCACAAGTGCTGCCCACCAATTTACCTGCACCGTAACGAGAGAAAATCCCAAGGTTTCAACCCCTTCTCAAAAAATCCCTTACGCTTTTAGCGATTTTATCATTTTGTTTTGCTTTATTCCAAATTTTAAATTTCTACCTTTTCTTACCACGACCTATAAACCTGTGGGTTTTCTTTGTTTACCCTGCTACAAAGGTCTAAGTTACCATAAAACCCATAGGTTGAATTGAGTCCCAATGCACCCCAATGGGCCTGGTAAAGAAGAGCTGATGTGGTGGGAATTTTATGAGAGCTTGCATAACTCCTCACCGCACTCCATTTTGTGGAACTTTCAAGGATGGACTTTGCCCTTTCAAAGATCGAACTTGTCCATTCTGTACCAACATCTGCTGGGTTGTAATCGTTTGTTGAACCATATTTGTCCCAATCTGGCCAAGCTGATTCGTTACTTTTGGCAGCTGTTAGCACCAATCGAACATTTGGAAGTGAACTCAAATCATCTATGAAGCTCCCACTGTGACAGGAACCAAGCAAAAAATTGAATCTCGTATTTGGATGGGCAGCCATCTTGCTTTTGAATTGATAAGAGGTAAAACCATATCCACCAAGTTTCACGTAATTCACATTGCCATGGGCAATTATGTATATCGTCACAATGTTATGCTTGTTTGCCATGGCATCTATCGCGTTCAAAACTTTTGTCGCATCACTTTGAACAAGACCGTTGATCTCAACCGCTCCATAGGGTCTTGCACTTTTGTAGGCTTGAAAAAAGTGTATCACATCCAAGTAAGCATCTTGAGCGTAACTGAAAAGGTTTTCGTTTGATTTTAACCCCTGAACAACTATGACACCTTCAGTTTCACGGATGGTAAGTTGAGGAAAATCGTACGACAAATGAATGCCACTTGGCTGATGAAGCGTTATGTTTGATTGTATTACGAGGTTGGGTTTTGGAATAAGTTGAAGTAGTTCATTTGGTACTTTCCCGTTGATTTTGGGCAACCATTCTGCTGTCATAACGGTCGTACTTCCAGACTTTGATACGAGAATGTATTTGACTGGATGAGCGTAAAAAGCCCCAGGATTGAGATCTAAGAGAAAAAAGTACGATTTTTCTTTTGCAACGATCCAATCACGAACTATGATGCTGTTTGCGCTTGAACCGAATGCTTTAACTTTATCAGGGGCAATTATGGTACCGCTCGCAACCGAGCTCTCAAGTCTTGAACATATATAAGTTGCGTTTGGTGTTAAAGCAAGTTGCTGAGGTAAAACGTCATTTACAACTATTTTGGTCGCTTCGTCATAACCACCATTTAAAAAATCCAAAAGGAAACACGAACTTAAAAATCCGCTCAATATCGTTGCAATCAAAAACAACACGATAAATCTTTTCAACTTTATCACCTCCAATTTTTTTAGCGGCGTCTGTGCCAATTGAACCGGGATTTTTCTTCATTTTGATCCGATTCATCGGGAAATTTTAGAAAACCATTTCCAAATTAGGAAAGCCATTTCTGTTTGTGTCAAACTGATTCTGTATTCAAGCTAAATTGAGGAACAAAGATTTTTCCATCAGTGCTATAATTAATGTAAATTCTTCTTGAGAAGGTGAAAGTTTTGAGATTCAAAGACAAGGTTATTCTTATAACAGGTGGAGCGTCAGGTATAGGATTGGCAACGGCAAAGAGATTTGTGGAGGAAGGTGGAATTGTCGCGGCGTGTGATATTAACTTTGAAAAAATGGAAGAAAACCAGAACACTTTAGGCATCAGATACAGACCTTACAAAATGGATGTTACACGTAGCCAATATGTTGAGAAAGCCGTCAAAAAAATCTTTCAGGAACTTGGTCATGTTGATGTTCTTGTGAACAATGCCGGTGCCGTTAAAGAGAAACCACTACTCGAAAATGAGGAAGCAAATTTTGATTTCACGGTTAACGTTAACCTGAAAGGAACTTACAATGTGACCAAAGCAGTTGTAAAGTACATGGTTCAACAAAGTAAAGGTGTCATCATAAACGTTTCATCGATCGTGGGAGTTTACGGCAATGCAGGACAAAGCGCATACTCCTCCTCAAAAGCTGGAGTTAACATTCTCGCAAAAGTTTGGGCGAAAGAATTCTCGCGTTATGGAATTCGTGTCAATTCTGTGGCTCCAGGATACGTTAGGACCCCTCTCATTGCTAACCTTCCAAAAGATAAGATCGAGGAAATAAAATCTCGAACGGCACTTAGAAGGCTTGCAGAACCGGTTGAAATAGCAAATGTTATCTTGTTTCTCGCTTCGAAAGAAGCGTCGTATATTACTGGACAGATCATAGGCGTTGATGGTGGAATGG
This sequence comes from Mesoaciditogaceae bacterium, assembly GCA_015486145.1. Taxonomy (GTDB): domain Bacteria; phylum Thermotogota; class Thermotogae; order Mesoaciditogales; family Mesoaciditogaceae; genus WFSH01. Next base: position 27,233 of record WFSH01000123.1, on the reverse strand, counting down.
TCATTTGAAAGTGTGGATAAAGATCGTAAAATCGCTTGTGCAACTTAATTATCAAGGGGAGATATTTACGAACAGTGTCTCAAAATCCAACTTGTTTTTCTTTTACCTTATAATTAGCGAGTTTTTCAGTTCTCTCTTTTTTGAGGATTTAACCAAAGTTACAGGCATACCATCCTACAGTTGGTTCATCGTTAACGAGTATGGGTTTATTCTTATTCCATCACTCATCTTTTTAGCCCTTAACAAAGATCTAAAATACAACGTAAGTTTAAGCCCTTTAAAGATTTCATCGATTGCTTTGGTAACTCTAATTGGCTTTTTTGCAATTTTTTTGAATCTGCCAATTGCCATCTTGTCAAACGACATGTACCGCAATTTTATAGGCACGCAAATGAAGCCATTATATTCCCTGCCGTATTGGCAAGGTTTGTTCATCATAGCGGTAACCCCAGCAATTTGCGAAGAAACTGCGATGAGAGGTGTAATTTTATCAGGATACAAAAGCGTAGATGTGAAGAGTGCTGTAATGGCCAATGCCTTCCTCTTCGGTATGCTTCACATGAATCCCAATCAGTTTTTTTATACTTTTGTTGGTGGAATGATCTTTGCCTACCTTGTCGAAACGACGGGATCCATATTTTCTTCCATGATCGCCCACTTTTTGAATAACTTCATGGCATTTACAGTTGGATATCTCATGTTCAGCACCAAAAAACCCCTAAAGTCATCACCACATCCATTACCACATCACTTTGTGACTTCTCTGATCGTGAATCTGTTGATTTCGATGTTGATGTTGTTTTACATTGTCCTTTTGTTTAAAAAGCTGCGGAAAATCAGCAAAAAACAACCACCAGTTCCAACTTCAATAGCTTTGGTCAAAAAAGCAACAAAGACGATCACGTGGCCACTTTATGCCAGTACGTTGATATTCGCAGGATCTATGGTGTTTGCTCAAGCGATCGAAAAGATTCACATTTTCAAATAGTTCGAATGACACGAACTTTTTCAAGCTATTTTGACGATTCGTCGAGCTGCAATTCGCTTTTTCTCAGAGACAGCGCTCTTCTGTGGATTTCCCTTTCTTCTTCGGTTTGAGGTACAAATTTTATGTTGTGGGGTTTTTTCTTTCCATCTTCATCCACAGATACGAACGTCACAAATCCCTCTACTAAAACATCCTGAGGATTCAGCATGTTATAGATTTTTCCATAGACCATTATGCTTGTTCTTCCGGCGTAGGCAATTGAAGTTTTTATGTTCACGATCTCTCCCTTTTTGGCTGGTTTCATGAATTTCATGCCATGTATTTTTAAACAAACAAGGCCTTCGGGATTTTTGTAATGAATGTTTGCTTCGATGTAAGTTGCTTCGACAAACCATTCGGCAGCTCTGCCCGCAAAAAGAGTGCCATGATGATTTAAATCTTCAATCTTTACAAGATGAGAAATGTTGTTCATGTCGACATGTCTCCCTTCAAAATTCATTTTTAATGGACAAGTACCCTTGTAAATATCACAATCCTACAAGGATCATACATTTTAAAGGCTTTCAATTGTCTTAAGAAATTGTCATTTTTCCAATTCTAAAATTATGCAGACTGACAAAATATTAAGGAGATCCCGCACCACATGCGGAATATCCCCATGGTAGGCTTTACACCGTTCAGCCTCTTTTTCAAATATCCATAAGTAAGACTCGCACACCTCATGATCATTCCAATACACGTAGAATTCCGTTAAATTTTGCTTTTTTGAACTTTAAACTGAAAACCGATCTAAAATTGAGGACGTTTGTTGTAAAATTTAGAGTTGGAAACCACATTATCATCTTTATTTAAAAATAAAAAGGGATGAAAACTTAATTTGAAAGAGGGCGAAAAAATTGAAAGAACTCATCGCAGTTGGAACAAAAGATGGAACGATTGTAAATGAAGATCACTTTGGACAATCTAAAATCTTTGTCATTTTTAAAAAGAACGAGAGTGGTTTTAAAGAAGTTGAAAAAAGACCCAATCCATATTTTGGCAAACATCAACATGCAAAGGCGGAGGAAATTTTGAAAGTTCTTGGTGACTGCAATGTGTGGATTGCCAAAAGCATGGGAAAGAAATCAGTAGAAAAATTGAAAGCGTTGAACTACGAGACTTTTTTAACCGTAAAAGATACCGCTGAAGATGCCATAAAAGACTACCTTGAAATCAAAGGTTCTGGTTCTCTTCATTAGTTGAGGGGAAGTGTAGCGAATGTCAAAGCATGCCGTTATTCGAAAATCTTACCCACACAATCGTGAAGAGAACCAGATTTTCGCCATGAGTCTATATTTTGGCGTGAATTCAAACTTTACTTCTTACCTTAAGCGATCTGAACGTGTGTCTTCTGTACATGATTTCTGCCAAAAATGACAACACCAAGACAATGGCCAAAAGTACCAAAGTTATTGGAGAATGAAGAACCAAATAATAAGACAATATCACAAAGGAAAAGATACACCCTATAATGGCCAACCAAATGATGTGTGGATTTGCGCCAGTTTCTTTGTACAGATTTAAATGTCCAATGTTAACGGCCGCGTATATGAGTAAAAAAGATGCACTTCCCAACATCCCGATTCCCCCAAGATCTATGAGATTCGAAATCAAAATAACGAGAGCGGCTGTAAAGAAAAGCCCTTCTGGAGCTCTTTTCCACAGTTTCTTTTCAAATATTTCGGGAAGCTCTCCATCTCTGGCTATCATGTAACTAACGTTTGCTCCACCGTAAAGCGTGGCATTTATAGCAGAAGAAGTTGCAAACAGAGCGGCAATGGATATGATTTTAAAACCTATCAATCCCAGGAACGGTTTGGCTGCAGCCGCAACGGCATAATCACTTGCTTTTACGATCTTGGGAACCGACAAGTTTCCAACAACCGCAACGCTTGTGAAAACGTATATCAAAATGACAATCGCCACACTTAAGTACAACGCCAAAGGCAACGTCTTTTGGGGATTTTTCATGTCTTCAGCGGCGTTGGTAACCAAACCGAATCCTTCATAAGTGAGAAAAACCACTCCTGACGCAAAGAATATTCCACTCATGTTTGGCCAATGTATCGGAGAAAGCAATGAGGGTTTTATAAAAAGAAAACCAACGATTGAAAAGAACACCAAAACACCAAAATTCACCGTTACCACGAAAAGTTCGGAACGCCCCACGGCTTTTGAGCCCATAAAATTGACCGCGGTGAAAAAAACCACGATAGCCGTGACAAACACGTGTATCCAGTAGGCGGGTAACATTGGAAAAAAAGTCATGGCATAGGCCCCAAAGGCCCTAGCGTAAAGTGAAAGCGCAAATATGTAGCCGATCCACAAAAGAATGTTGAATCCCCCGCTTATTATTCCGTCTCCAAAACCTCTAACAAGAAACTCCACTGGTCCTCCTGCCGAAGGGAATTTTGCTCCCAGTTTCGCGTACGAATAGGTACTCAACAAGGCCACTACTCCGGCAATGGCAAAAGATATGTACATCGCGTTACCAGCTATTTGAGTGGCAGTTCCCATTAAAGAGTAAACACCGCCCCCAACCATTCCACCAATACCTATTGACACAGCAGACCATAATCCCATGCTTTTTTTACCACTCATTCGCTTACTCCTTTCGTGAGAATGCTTAAAAGGTTTTTATCCCGTCATCTTTAGTGACCCGTTTGCGTCGATCAGTGGGTATATTTTTCACTTCATACATATTTTAGCCTTCAAGTGTTGTGTAATGCAAATACGATTTCAAATTCGCAATGGTATATAATAACAGCATGGAAAAGAGACCGACATTTTTAAGAAGCAAGCTCTCTCGTCACATACTGAAAGCGGAGCTTTTGAGATATTTAGGCCCGGGATTTTTGATCACGATAGGATTTATCGATCCCGGAAATTGGGCCACCAACGTTGCAGGGGGATCGGAATTTAACTACTCACTTTTATGGGTTGTCACACTTGGAACCTTTATGTTGATCGTTCTTCAAAGTATGTCTGCAAAATTGGGAATAATAACAGGTAAATCTCTCGCTAAAAACGTCAAAGAGAACTATGCACGTTGGCTTTCTTGGTTTTTGGGTTCCACAATCATCCTCGCATGCGTGGCAACCGATGTGGCAGAACTCATAGGAGGAACAGTTGGATTTCATCTCCTCTTTGGATTCCCTTATTGGCTTGGTTCTCTTTTAACGATCTTTTTGGAATTTTATCTCATATTCTCTCAAAAGTACCATTCTGTGGAAAAGATCATCATAGGATTTCTCGCTATCATATCTATCTCATATGTTATAGAACTCTTTATAGTGAAGCCAGATGCGTCTCAAATGGTTTATCATTCCATCGTTCCAACTGTAAGTGGCAAGGTCATTTACGTTGCCATGGGGATTTTGGGAGCGATTGTCATGCCGCATAACATTTATCTTCATTCCAACGTGATCCAAAGCAGGGACTGGTCTGGAGATTATGAGCGTAAAAAGAAACTCATAAAGTACGAACAAACTGACACAACACTTGCCATGATCGTTGGATGGTTTGTAAATGTTTCGATGATAGCCGTGGCTGCAGCAGTTTTCTTTAAAAATCATATCTTTGTGAACAGTCTTTCTCAAGCCTCTGAAACGTTAAAGCCACTCGCCGGCCCTTTTGCACAATTTTTGTTTGCCATGGCCCTGTTGTTCGCGGGAATAAGCTCTTCCACAACTTCTTCAATGGCAGAAGCAAATGTGATAACTGGATATTTTGGAAAATCAGAGGATCCGAGGAGCAAATTTTACAGGATATCGTTGATCGTCACCTCTATTCCAGCTTTTTTTATCATTCTATTCAGCAAAAATTTTTACAATCTTTTGATATTCAGTCAAGTCATTTTGAGCGTTCAACTTCCATTTACCATCGTTCCATTGATATTATTGTCGGCGAGTTCAAAAATCATGGGAAGATTTAAACTCAACAGCTTACAACTATGGATGGCAATTGCGATATCAACGGTGATAATAGTTTTGAATATTTTTCTACTTTATCAAACTTTTATGGGAGGATGAAATGTACGAGAGAATTCTCGTTCCTTTGGATGGAACGGAAACTGACCGCGCGATAATCGATCATCTTTTGAAATTGGCAAAGATTCACAACTCTAAAATTTATTTGATAAGGGTGTTACATCTCCACACGCGTGATGAATTGACATTTGAAACCAAGAAAACGGAAAACTATCTAAAAAACTATATGGAGATGTTCAAAAAAGAGGGAATTCATTCACGTTCCCTTATAGAATATGGAGAACCAGAACGCGTAATTCCTCAAAAGGCAAAAGAATTGAACGTGGATCTCATTGCCATGGCAACTCACGGTCACAATTGGTTAATAGACATACTTTTTGGAAGTGTTGCTCACAAAGTGAGACACACTGTTTCAATTCCCGTTCTAATGATAAAAGGAAAGCACTGATGTAAACCTTCCTGTGACAGGAATGCCATCATAACGTGTGTTATCGGTGGTTATAACGCTTCAAAGGATATTCTCAATTCCACTCAATGTTAGAAAGAATTTTACTCCCATTTCCAAAACATTTTCATCAACATCAAAGGTAGAACTGTGATGAGGACTGGTAATACCTTTTTCTTCATTTCTGACACCAAGAAATAAAAACGCTCCGGGAATTTTTTCAAGATAATAAGAGAAATCTTCTCCACCCATTCCCGACTTCGTTTCTATAAATCTAAAGTTCAACTTTTGAAGCGCTCTAATGGCAATGTCCACGGCTTTTTTGGAATTAACGACGGGAACGGTCAAATTTTTGAGTTCCACATCTAAATTCGCACCGAATGACTTGGCCAGCTTTTTCAAATTTCTTATTCTACAAAATATTTCTTCTCTCGTGTTTTCCGAGAAAGTCCTGATGGTTCCAAGAATTTCAGCCTTTTCCGGAACCACGTTGAAAGCATTACCAGAATTGAAGGAAGTAACATTCACCACCGCATTTTCCAACGGATCCATGTTCAACGGATGTATCTTAAAAATTTCGTTCACGATCGTGGCTCCAATGGCTATGGGGTTTGTAGTTTCATGCGGGAAAGCAGCATGCCCTCCATTTCCTTTTAAAGACAACTTCATCTCAGATACTCCCGCCATTAAAGGTCCACTTTTAACTCCAAAAACTCCGGATTCAGTTTCTGCCCACACATGTATTCCAAAAATCATATCAACGTCGTTTAGAGCCCCATGTTTGATCATGAATTTGGCTCCACCTACTCTTTCTTCTGCAGGTTGGAAGATAAGCCTCACGTTTTTCTTGGGTTTGACTTTTGACATATATTCAGCCACCGTTAACAGCATCGCAGCGTGCGCATCGTGGCCACACGCATGCATTCGGCCAGGATTTTTCGATCCGTAAGATCTACCTTCCACTTCTTGAATTGGAAGTGCATCGATATCAGCTCTAAAGGCCACGGTTTCATCCCCGCCAACATCAATGTTGGCAATTACCCCTGTTTTTATTCTTCTGAAAGAGATTCCGCTCTCTTCCAAGCAACGAACTATGTAGTCAGATGTTTCGTGTTCTTCAAAACCCAACTCTGGATGTTGATGAAACCATCTTCTGTGTTTTACAACTCTCTCGGATATGTTCAAATTGAACCACTCCTTTTTCTATCAGTTCCCACATGAGAATCAATAAACAGGCGGGAAAAGTCCCGCCTGTTTAAATCCTCTCATTTTTCAAGCATGGGTATGTCTATGTCTTTGTCTTTAGCAGTTTTTATAGCTATTTCATATCCAGCGTCTGCATGGCGTGCAACTCCTATACCTGGATCGTTGTTGAGCACCCTTGAAAGTTTTTCATCCTCTAATTTTGTTCCATCTGCCACGCAAACCATACCGGCATGTATTGAATATCCTATTCCCACTCCTCCGCCATGGTGAACAGAAACCCACGTGGCACCGGATGCCGTGTTGAGAAGAGCATTTAATATTGGCCAATCGGCTATGGCGTCGGAACCGTCTTTCATAGCTTCTGTCTCTCTGTAAGGTGAAGCCACAGATCCCGTGTCGTGATGATCTCTTCCAATTACTATTGGGGCTTTGAGCTTCCCATCTCGAACCATTTTGTTTATTTCGAGACCAAACTTTTCTCTCTCACCTTGACCAAGCCAACATATTCTTGCTGGAAGACCTTGCCAGTTAACCTTTTCATGTGCCATCGTTATCCAGCGTTTCAAATGTTTATCATATGGGAAAAGTTTTAGGACAACTTCATCAGTTTTGTATATATCTTCTGGATCACCAGAAAGCGCAGCCCATCTGAATGGCCCTTTCCCTTCACTGAAGAGTGGCCTGATGTATTCCGGAACGTATCCGATGATTTCAAATGCATTTTTCGCACCTTGATCGTAAGCATTTCTACGTATGTTATTTCCATACTCAAAGGCTTTCGCACCACTCTTCTGCATTTCTACCATTGCGTTGACATGTTCCACCATCGATGCGTAAACACGTTTGAGATAGCCTTCTTTATCCTTCTCTCTCATTGCTTTAGCCTCTTCAACGCTGAGTCCTTTTGGAATGTAACCGTAAAGGGGATCGTGCGCCGATGTTTGATCGGTTACAATATCAGGAATAAATCCCTCCTTCACCATTCTCGGAAGTACCTCTGCAGCGTTAGCCAACAAACCGATCGACAATGGTGTCTTTTTTGCAGCGGCATCTTTGGCCATTTTCAAGGCTTCTTCGTACGAATCTGTCCAAGTATCAAGGTAATGCTTCTCAAGTCTTCTATCTATCATGTGTTTGTCCACCTCAACCGCTATAACAACTCCGTCGTTGAGAGTTACAGCCAAAGGTTGGGCTCCACCCATTTCTCCAAGCCCAGAAGTGACTGTGATTTTTCCCGCAAGAGAACCTCCAAAATACTTTTCAGCCACCGCGTAAAAAACTTCGTACGTTCCTTGGAGTATTCCTTGAGTTCCTATGTATATCCAGCTTCCGGCTGTCATCTGGCCAAACATAATAAGTCCTCTTTCTTCAAGTTCTCTAAAGTACTCCCAATTTGCCCACTTGGGAACCAACAGAGAATTCGCTATTAAAACCCGAGGAGCCCATTCGTTTGTCTTGAAGACAGCTACTGGTTTCCCAGATTGAACTAACATGGTCTCGTCTGTGTTCAATCTCTTAAGAGTGTTCACAATTGCATCAAAAGCTTCCCAACTCCTCGCTGCCCGTCCTGTGCCACCGTAAACGATAAGATGTTCTGGGTCTCGCGCGACTTCCGGATCAAGGTTGTTCATGATCATGCGCATTGGGGCTTCGGTCTGCCAGCTTTTGCAGGTAATTTCCGTTCCCCTCGGTGCTTTAACAATTTTTGCCATCATACTCCCTCCCTTTCGTGATCGATCAATTTTACACCAAAATGGGGATAAAATATAATGGAATCTCCGCAAATGAGGACAATAACTTTTGAGACATGCTCAGATACTTTTATTCTATAATGAAAAAGTGGGGACAAAACCCCACTTTTTTAAAAAGAAAATATGAATTGATTTTCGTTAATTATGATTGAGCTTGTTTTTCCTCTCTTTCTTCTTCTGACGTTACATGCGTCTCGATCTGAATCCCATCATACACAGACAGCCCCGTACCAGCTGGGATAAGCTGACCTATTATGACATTTTCTTTCAACCCTTTTAAGTAATCACTACGTCCTTCAACGGCAGCTTCCGCAAGCACCTGAGGTGTTTGCTGGAACGAAGCGGCACTGAGAAATCCTTCTTTCTGAAGAGATGCGTTCGTAATTCTCAAAAGTTTTTGATCGTATTCCAACTCTTTTTTGGGATTTATGTAGTAGCGTACTTGCCTATCACCATCCCTTACGTAAACGGATTTCACTCCCATTTCAACACATTTTTCAAGAATCGCTTCATCTATTTTTTGCCCGGCTTTTGCTATTTCTTCTTCTTTTCCGTCCATTTCCATGACAACGCGATAGGCAAGTTCTTTTCCAAGTACTTTGGCTCTGTTTTCTTCTATTTTCGCGTTATCGTGTCGTATTTCTTCGTTTATGCGTCTAACCTCGCCGATGGTTAACAAAGTACCTGGAAGTATGTCGGTATCACCTCCGTCTGTAACCTCAACTTTGTTGAACATCTGTCGAATAATTATTTCCATGTGTTTGTCATGTATATCAACACCTTGCTCCGCATAGACCCTCTTGACCTCTCTCAATAAGTACCTAAACGCCGTATCTGCATCTATGCTTTCTAAAAGAGCTCTTGGTCTGATGGCTCCACTTGTCAAGGGCGTTCCGGGAAGCACTCTTTGCCCAACTTTTACCTTTAACTGTGTCTTCTTGGGAACGACGTAATCGTGTATTTTCCCATCGTCATCTTCTATGTATATTTTCTGTTTCCCATCTTCCACGTCTATTTGTCTTATGTGTCCGGAAACCTCGCTGAAAATACCTGCAACTTCTTTCAGTTTTTTTCGAGCTTCGAAGAGTTCTTCAGCCCTTGGAAGACCTTGAGTAATATCACCGGTTGTTGCTATTCCACCGGTATGAAAAGTTCTCATTGTAAGTTGGGTACCTGGTTCACCAATGGATTGAGCTGCTATAATACCAACTGCTTCTCCTATGTGGACAATCTTATGGTTTGAAAGATCCATGCCATAACATTTGGCACAAACACCATTTTGCGATTCACACGTCATGGGAGATCTTATTTTTATGTAAGGCCTCAGCGTTACCGTCTCGAGCTTTTCCTTGAGAAATCTTTTGGCAATTTCTGGCGTTACCCTTTCCTCGTACGTTGTGATTTCTCGTTTTCCATCAGCCGAAAGAATGGGAGCGATCGTAACACCTCCAACACATGGATAGATATCCAACTCAACTTCCTCTATGTTGAGCTTCTTCAGAGTACCAAAGGCATTTCGAGCTGACTCACCTTTTTTGAATAGCAACTTATTTGGAACACCAGATGCACTGCCACCATCATCATCGTATATTTCTTCTGAGAGCTCGGCGTAATCTTTCATGTGTGGTATAAAATCAACTTTCACAATTTCTCTTCGATGAACCTGAACATTTTCCACAACGCTTGCCACTCTGTGCGCATCATCTTCTTCCATAAGAGTATCGCGAGTGTAGATAACTTCTTTCGTTTTGGGATTTATTATGTCATCCGCTAGCACTCTACCAAACAAGCCGTTTTCCAGTTTTTCTATAACCACATCATCGTCTCTGAGAGTTTTAAGTTCCACTCCGCGAGTGGTACCACAATCAGTTTCGTTGATCGTTACGGATTGAGCAACATCCACAAGTCTTCGTGTGAGGTACCCCGAGTTTGATGTTCTCAAAGCCGTATCCGCCGATCCCTTTCTTGCACCGTGAGTGGAAATAAAATATTCCATGACATTTAAGCCTTCACGGAAGTTGGAAAGTATGGGAACCTCTATTGTTTTTCCCGAAGGATCCGCCATAAGGCCGCGCATACCGGCAATTTGTTTGATCTGATCGATACTTCCACGAGCTCCAGAACGAACCATCATAAAAACAGGATTGAAGAAATCTTTGGACAATTCTTCATATGTGACATTTTGTATATCTTTTGTGGCCTCTTCCCAAATCTTTATGATTTGTTCGTAACGTTGTTGCTGGTTCATCATTCCATTGTCGAACATTTCCTCAATGTAGTAAACCTTCTTTTTGGCTTCCTCAACAATTTTAGGTTTCTGAGGAGATATGAGCATATCTCTAACCGATATTGTTACTCCGGATATCGTGGCGTATTTAAACCCATAATCTTTCACGTGATCAAGCACATCGGCAGTTGTATCTATATCAAAGGTTTTGAATGTTTTTGAAACGAGATTTTTGATCTCTTTTTTATCATATGTCTTAGAATAATCGCGTAATTCTTCTGGCAAGGCTTCGTTGAATATGACACGTCCAACGGTTGTGTTCTTTACCAGTTTCTCTCCATCCTTAAACTCAAGCAAAACGTCAATAGGGGTGTGCAGAGTTATGTAATGCATGTAATAGGCCATAACTGCCTCTTCTGGTGAGGCAAAAACTGTTTTAGGCTTCTTTGCTTTATCGTTCATCATGGTAAGATAATACATGCCAAGAATGATATCCTTACCCGGCATGGATAAGGGTTGACCGTGAGCTGGACTTATTATGTTGTACTTTGATGACATGAGAAATTTAGCTTCTGCCTGAGCAGCAGCAGAAAGTGGAACGTGCACAGCCATTTGATCACCGTCAAAATCGGCATTAAACGGTGGACAAACAAGTGGATGAATTTGAATGGCATTCCCTTCGATCAATTTTGGTTCAAATGCCTGAATGCTTACCCTGTGCAGTGTTGGTGCACGATTTAAAAGAACGGGATGACTTTTTATAACTTCTTCGAGAACTTCCCAAGCCTCAGGAACTTCTCTTTCTATTAACATTCGTCCAAGCCTTCTTGCCGATTTATCGGGTTCATTTTTAACGAGCTTCTGAAGCACAAAGGGCTTAAAAAGTTCCATTGCCATTTTCTTTGGAATTCCACACTGATCTATTCTGAGATCTGGACCAACGACTATAACAGCACGCCCTGAATAATCCACACGCTTCCCAAGAAGATTTCTTCTGAACCTTCCGCGTTTTCCCTTCATCAGATCTGTCAAAGACTTCAAAGCTCTACCTGACTTATCAGTTACGGATTTTCCACGTTTACCGTTGGCGATCAGAGAATCTACTGCTTCTTGAAGCATTCTTTTCTCATTCCTTATTATGATATTGGGTGCATTGAGATCCAACAACTTTTTCAACCTGTTGTTTCTATTTATAACGCGCCTGTATAAGTCATTCAGATCGGTTGTTGCAAAGCGTCCACCATCTATTTGAATCATAGGCCTTAAATCTGGTGGGATCACGGGAATCGCTTCGAGCACCATCCATTCTGGTTTTTGCCCACTCTTTATGAAGCTCCTGACAATATGGAGACGCTTAAGAATTTTCATTTTCTTGTTGGAAGCTGATGGCGGAAGATTTTGAAGTTCAATTTCGAGCTTGTTTTCAAGTTCAGTAAGATCTATGGCTTCAAGGAGCTTTTTAATGGCTGAAGCCCCGATATCGGCTTGTATTTTGTCTCCATATATGTCACCGTAAGCCTCGTATTCGTTATCAAGAATGACATTTCCCACTTGTTTTCCTATTTCAGAGGCAACATCCTCATCTATTGCGGTGATCATAACGACAGTCCTGTCATTTTCAAATTCGAACTCTTTTTCAAACTTGCCAGGATAATAATTTTCAAACACTTCGAGCTCGCTCATTGAGAGATCCTCGTCTTCGTATATGAATCTATCGGCTATGTAGTCACCAGCCTTTATCTCTTGACCATTTTCAACGTAAGGGGTTATTCCCTCGAAAAGTGGATAGGTTCTGGTTTGAGTGGAATGTGTTGGTTCTTCAACGTAAACTTTTGCCGTGGAATTGGCGTAAAAATTTCCGTCTTCATTTTGAACCACTGAAAGATTAGACGCGTAAGCCACTTTCCCTTCCATCGTGGAATGAACAGCATCAATATGGACGGAGGTAACCAATTCGCGTCCCTTTTTAACTTTTGTACCATTTGAAACTTTGACTTTCGCACCGTATGGAACCGTGTAAGTAATGGGCTGATCCTTAGAAGTTGGAAGTGGAACAACTTTCACAGTTGATGTGATCTCATCAACCTCTACAGTACCATCAAAAGGTGCTTTAAATGCGTCTACGTTCAGCTCACTTGCTATGAGATCACCCACTTTTACCATGTCTCCATCTTTTACATGAAGCTTCATCCCACGATATATTGTGAAATCAGCTCTTTTAAGCGATGCTTCATTTACTTTTTCAGACACCGTCACCCAAGTGATGATCCTATCCGTATTTGTCGTTTCCTTTTTGATGGAAACTATCCCGTCAATATCGGAGGTGAGAGGACCCTGTGGATTTCTGATTCTTACGGCATTCTCAACGTCGAAATCCCATTTGGATTTGTAAATGTTGTATTCGGTGCCGTACAATTTATCACCGACATCAAAATGGGTTTTCTTTGGATTGGTAACCATATAAGCCGTTTCAACTGTTCGGCGGGATCCAAAATACACGATCTGTTCCAAATCTCTAGGTGATATGTTCAATATCAAAGAGATATAATTTGGAATGTTTTTCAAATACCATATGTGCACAACTGGAACAGCTAATTCTATATGTCCCATTCTTCTTCGCCGAGCAGTTTTGGATTCTATTCTCACGCCACAACGTTCACAGACGGTCCCTTCGTACTTTTTGCCTTTGTATCTTCCACAAGCACACTCATAATCCTTGACCGGTCCAAAAATTCTTTCACAAAAAAGGCCGTCTTTTTCAGGTTTAAATGTCCTGTAATTTATGGTTTCTGGCTTTTTGACTTCACCACTTGACCAGCTTCTTATCTGTTCCGGTGAAGCCAAACCTATCTTGACGCTTCCAATTTTTGATGTGGGAAGCTTTAGAAAATTGGGGTTGTTTTCTGCCATCTTACCCCTCCTTAATCAATTAAATAGGTGATTCAAATCAATTTCATTGCCGTTTTCGTCATAAACCCTTACATCGAGTGCAAGGCCTTCAAGTTCTTTCACAAGCACTTTAAAGCTCTCAGGCATGTTGGAAAGAGGTATGTTCTTACCTCTCATTATCGCCTTGTAAGCTTCATTCCTGCCTTCAACGTCATCTGATTTTATTGTGAGCATCTCTTGAAGCATATGCGAAGCACCGTGAGCTTCCAAAGCCCAAACTTCCATTTCTCCAAATCTTTGACCGCCAAATTGTGCTTTGCCTCCCAGCGGTTGTTGATGAATCAGAGAATAAGGGCCCACAGATCTGGCATGTATCTTATCCTGAGCGATGTGAATGAGCTTCATGACGTACATAACCCCCACGACCACTGGACTATCAAAAGGTTCTCCGGTTCTTCCATCTCTAAGTGTAACTTTACCTGTGGGATATTCTTCATTATCACCATCCGTTAAACCATACTTTTTCCGCTCTTCATAAAGTGGTTTGAATATGTCTTCTTCACTTGCACCATCAAAAACTGGCGTTGCAACGTGTATACCCTTTAATTTTGCAAGCCAACCTATCTGAGTTTCCAAAACCTGCCCAATATTCATCCTCGAAGGAACACCGAGAGGACTTAAAACCATGTCAACAGGGGTCCCATCTGGAAGAAATGGCATGTCTTCTTTTGCGACTATCCTCGAAATACATCCTTTGTTCCCATGGCGACCTGCAACTTTATCACCAACAGAGAGAGGTTTTCTCGTGGCGACGTAGACTTTAACCATTTTGTTCACACTTGAATCCAGTTCGGATATGTCACCTTTTTCAAAAACATGCACCCCTATGACTCTGCCGTCAACACCATGTGGCACCTTAAGAGAAGTATCTTTCACATCTCTACCTCTCTCCCCAAATATGGAGCGCATGATCTTTTCTTCAGCTGTTAACTCACTGTCCCCCTTGGGAGTAACTTTGCCAACAAGTATGTCTTTGGGATGGACCATCGCACCAACCCGAACTATTCCATTCTCATCTAAATTTTTCAAGAGTTCCTTCGAAACGTTTGGTATGTCAGCTGTTATCTCTTCTGGACCGAGACGAGTTTCTCGTGCGTACGTTTCGTAAACTTCAATATGGACCGAAGTGAAGGCGTCTTCTTCCAAGAGTGATTGATTAACAGCTATTGCATCTTCAAAGTTGTAGCCCTCCCATGACATGAAAGCCAGCAAAACATTTCTTCCAAGGGCAAGTTCCCCCATGTCAGTGGCAGGACCATCCGCTATACAATCGCCAACTTCCACACGTTCTCCAACATCTACTATGGGCCTCTGATTTATCGTTGTATCTTGGTTTGTACGTGAGAATTTTATGAGTTTGTAGACATCTTCCTCGCCATCATCAGTTTCAATCACTATTTGGTTGGCTGAAACCTTTTTTACAGTCCCCGCTCTTTTTGCCATAACGGTAAGTCCAGAATCTCTCGCAACGTATTTTTCCATTCCCGTTCCCACCAAAGGTGCCTGTGGATTGATCAAGGGTACTCCTTGTCGTTGCATGTTGGAACCCATCAAAGCACGATTTGCATCGTCGTTTTCGAGGAACGGTATTAAAGCGGCTGAAACACTGACCAGCTGTTTTGGTGAAACATCTATGTAGTTAACCTGATCGCGGTTTACGTATTTATAACTTTCCATGAACCTCACGGTAACCCTGTCCTCAACGAGGTTACCTTCTGAGTCAACTTTAACGTTAACCGGCGCAATATTGAAATTTTCTTCTTCGTCCGCCATGAGGTAATCAATCTGATTCGTCACCTTACCTTTTATCACTTTTCTGTAAGGAGTCCTGAGGAATCCGTACTTATCTATTTTTGCATATGTTGCTAACGATGTGATAAGTCCTATGTTAGCCCCTTCAGGGGTTTCTATTGGACACATACGACCATAGTGAGAATGGTGAACGTCTCTAACCTCAAATCGGGCTCTTTCCCTTCTCAATCCCCCTGGGCCCAGCGCAGAAATTCTACGCTTGTGTGTTATTTCAGAAAGTGGGTTAACCTGATCCATGAACTGTGAAAGTTGACTTGACGCAAAAAATTGGTGAAGTGTTGCCATAACCGCCCTAACGTTTATAAGACTTTGAACATTTATCTTGTCAAGAGAATTGTACATGTTTAACTTATCTTCTATCATCTTTCGTACTCTGGAAAAGCCTCGCTCAAACTCAAGCCTCATCAATTCACCAACCGTTCGAACCCTTTTGTTTCCAAGGTGATCTTTTGTATCCAATCGTTCTTCATGTTGTTCTATGTCCAAAAGATATTTTATGGCTACTATGATATCCTCTTTGGTAAGTACCCTCGATTCCACGTTTAACTTGAGTTTAGCGTTTATCTTCGTTCTCCCAATCTCAGTGAGATCGTAATGATCTGGATCAAAATAAAGCCCGTTGAAATAATTCTTGGCAATGTTTATTCGTGGAATCTCACCTGGACGCAACTTTCTAAACAACTCTATGTAAGCCTCATCAACTCCCATTGCCCTTTCGGCATCATCAAGATTTTCAACTGTCTTTTGCATGTAGGGATGCGCAATTTTCAATTTTTTGGTGTTGGATGACAATAACTTAGATATGAGCTCTTCCGTAATTTTTTCTCCAACTTTGATCTTCTCTCCGCCCTCCGTCACCACTTCTTCAAGAATTATAGAACCAAGGTAAAATGCCAGTTCATCTTCATCCACAACGATTTCTAAAGGATACAGTTTCAATATTTCAAGCGGTTCAACATATCCAAAAATTTTCAACAAAAGAGGCAATTTCACTTTTTTCTTTCTGTCTATCCGTGCTTGAAGTATTCCCTTTTTCAAGTTCAACAGTATCTCAAGCCACGCACCTTTTTCTGGAAGAAAATGCGCATAAAAAATGGAAGTCCTTTCTGAGCCTTCAAATTCTCGGACGAAATACACTCCAGGAGATCTTACAAGCTGATGAACAACCACCCGCTCAGCTCCGTTAATTATAAAAGTTCCCCGCTCAGTCATAACTGGCAAATAACCGAAAAGGGCTTCATTTTCTTTTATCTCTCCCGTGTGTATGTCTTTCACTCTAACTGTTATGTAAAGTGGTGCACTCAAAGTTGTGTCTTTTAATCTGCACTCTTCTTCTGTGTACCGAATCTCACCCAGTCTGGCTTTTACGAATTCAAGCCTAAATCCCTTTTCACCCTTTTTAACGTCCGCTTTATGTGGGCGAGATTCTATGGGGGAATACTTTTTCAACGCATCTATTATGCCTGTTTTCACAAACTCTTTGTAAGAATCTAATTGAACGGATATTAAATTCGGAACTTCAATCGCGTCGTTTAACTTTCCATAAGAAATTCTCACTCGCTTTTCCACCGTTTCACAACCTTTCTCTCCCTTTGCCATCATAAAGGTCTTGAGCACCTCAACGTGAAAAAATTTCTTGCTCTTCTATAATAATACATCTAAGCAAAATAACCCCATCGGAAATTTTAAGATTCCGATGAGGTTGCGTTTCAATTCCAAGATAAGTTGCGTGAGGTTAAAAAACTCCTCACTTCAACTCTACAGTTGCACCCGCTTCTTCAAGTTTTGCTTTGATTTGTTCCGCTTCCTCTTTGTTTGCATCTTTCTTAATGAATACATCTGGAGTACCGGCTTTATCCACAATATCTTTTGCTTCTTTAAGACCAAGGCCTGTGATTTCCCTAACTGCCTTTATAACCTGAAGCTTCTTGTCACCGATTTCTTTCAGATAAACATTAAAAGAAGTTTTTTCTTCCGCTGCTTCTCCTCCACCTACAGCACCACCTGCAGCTGGCATCGCCGCAACTGCTGCCACTGGAGCTGCCGCACTAACCCCGAATTTATCCTCGAGCTCTTTTACAAGTTCTGCAAGATCGGCAACTGTCATTTCTTCAATAGCTTTGATGATTTCTTCCTTATTCATTTTATCACACCTCCTAAAAAATTTCCATCATTGTTCTTTTTTATCCTTAATGGCGTTCAAGACATACAAAGGTTTTCGAAGAACACCTGAGAGAACGGCGTAAAAGCCGTAAATAGGTGCCTGAATTTGTCCAACAAGTTGAGCGAGTAGCACATCTTTAGGCGGCAATTTAGAATATTCCTTAGCTTGATCGGCCGTGATGAACTTGTTATCCATCACACCACATTTCACCACAGGCTTCTTGTATTCTTTTATGAAATTGTAAAGGGCTTTAAGCGCAAGAATTGAATCACCTTCCGTGTAAAGCAGTGCCGTGGTTCCTTGAAGAGCGGAGTTCAACTCTTCAAAATCTATTTTTGCGTTTTTGAATGCAATTTTCAACAACGTGTTCTTCACCACTCTGTATTTAGAATTCACTTCATGCAGATCTGTTCTGAGCTTGGTTATCTCAGATACACTCAAACCTTTGTAATCCGTTAGGAGCAAAAGAGAGCTTTTTGACAAAATTTCAGTTAATTCTTCGATTATTTGCGCTTTTAGTTCTTTAAGCATAACAAACCTCCTTCAAAAAAATGGCCTCCAAATTACACGAGGCCATAGATTTTAGTAAACAACCTACGCACCTCGGTGGGCGATCGCCGTTGACGATCCTTTCAAAATTCCCACTGTCTTTAGTACGATATACCTAACGGTCGATCTTTAAACTTCAAACTGCGAAGAATCAAGTTTTATGCCTGGGCCCATAGTTGGTGAGATCACAATTTTATGGATGAATCGTCCTTTCACACCCTGTGGTCTCAACGCGTTTATCTGTTCCACAGCAGATTTAATGTTTTCGTTGAGTTTTTCATCGCTAAAACTCTTTTTCCCAACGGGAAGGTGGAGATTACCGGTTTTGTCGTTTCTCACTTCTACCCTCCCGGCTTTGAAAGATTCAACTGCCTTGCTCACTTCTTTCGTGACAGTTCCAGATTTGGGAGATGGCATTAAACCTCTTGGCCCAAGTATTCTTCCAAGTTTTCCAACAAATCTCATTGTATCCGGCGTTGCTATCGCCACATCAAAGTCCAAGAACCCTTCATCCGATATCTTCTTTGCCAAGTCTTCCCCACCAACGTAATCAGCTCCAGCTTTTTCAGCTTCTTCAGCATCTCGGCCCACAGCGAAAACCAAAACTCTGACCTTTTTCCCGGTTCCGTTTGGAAGTGAAACCGTATTTCTGATCTGTTGCTCATTCTTTTTGGGATCTATTCCGGTTTTTATGGAAAGCTCGATCGTTTCATCAAATTTTGCGTTGGAAATACTTTTGATCAATTTCACCGCTTCTTCAAGAGAATACGACTCTTTTCTATCGTATTTTCCAAGCAATTCTGAATACCTCTTAGAATGTTTTGGCATCTACCATCACCCCACTATCTCTATGCCTAAGCTTCTCGCGGTTCCAGCAATTATTTTTGAAGCCGCTTCTAAGTCACGGGCATTGAGATCCTCCATCTTGACTTTTGCAATTTCAAGAAGTTGAGCTTTAGTTATCTTTCCCACTTTTACTTTGTTAGGTTCCCCGGAACCCTTTTTTACGCCAGCAGCCTTAAGGATCAAAAGGGAAGCTGGAGGGGTTTTGGTGATGAACGTAAAAGATCTGTCTTGATAAATATCGATCACCACGGGAATCACCATTCCCGCTTGCTTTGACGTTGCTGCATTGAATTGTTTGCAAAATGCCATTATGTTCACACCGTGTTGACCTAAAGCAGGCCCAACAGGTGGCGCAGGGGTGGCCTTCCCAGCTGGAATTTGAAGTTTCACTTGCCTAATTACCTTTTTTGCCATAGTTAAAAACCTCCTTGTGGTTTTAACGGGAAATTCCCTCCCACTAAATTTGCGTACAAATTACTTGCGTAACTAAAATTAGCTCTGGACTTTTTCCACTTCAGAGACTTGCAGAATGACCGGTGTTTCTCTACCAAATATCGTGACTGCCACCGTTATTTCTTTTCTTTCTGGTTTTATCTCTTGCACAACTCCTGTAAAACCTTCAAACGGCCCACTTTTTATTTCCACTCTTTCACCAATATCCATATTTATTTCAACTTTTACATCTCCAACTTTTTCTCTGATTTCTCTTCTTGAAAGTCCAAGTATGGCTTTCATTTCCCTTCGCTTTACTGGAATGGGTTGTCCCGCATTTGAAACAAAATTAATGACATGCTCTATACCCTTGATCAATTCCCATATCTCTTCAGTCATATACATTTCCACAAACACATAACCTGGGAAAAGACGCCTTGTGGTTACCTTTGAAATTTTTATTTCTCTATAAGCTCCATAAGTATCAATTTCCACAATGCCATCCGTCGAAGCTGTAAAAATTTTCTTATCCGCCAAGAGTGTTCCAGCCTTAACATCCTGATGAAGTCTTATCAATTTGTTGAACGTTTCAAATGGTACAAAATAAATCTCTTCTTCTCCATCAGCAATTTTTATCACTATTTTCCTTACTCGATCATTTTGAACAACTTTACCATCTATTTCACAGAATATCGATTTGTCTTTTGATATTGGCATTCCTTCTCTCAATCTTGATCCGAGGCGTATGCCAGTTTCTATTCCACGCGCAGAAGGAATGTAATAAGTTCTACTATTTTTTCTATCTATGGATTCAATCACGAGTTTTCGCATATTACGCAATTCCGTGATCTTTCCATCGTGCTTTACATGAATTTCTGGTAATTCCGCAAGCATATCACCTTTCGAAATGGAATCTCCAGAACTCACGTGCAACTTTGCCGTTGAGGGAACTCGAGTCTTTTCAACTTTTTTTCCCTTAACATCGATAACTCTTTCTTCTGGCACGACAACTCTGTCAATAAAATCATGAAGCTTAAAGTGATCTCTCTTTTGTTCTATGGATTCTTTTACCGTTTGCTCAAGACCAGAATAAGTTTGAACTATGTACCAGGATTTTCGCATTTATTACCTCACACCTAAAATGGCCAAAAGCCATTTTGTGAAAGTTGAGAACCCTATATCCAGAAGCCAAAAATAAACACCTGTAACTCCAATGATGAGCAAAACTATACCCGTTGCCGACAACAACTTCTCACGCGTCGGCCAAGTTGTTTTTTTTGCCTCACTTTTGACTTCATTTAGAAACTTTTTTACACTCGTCTTTGCCATTATTCAAAATCACCCCTTAAGCATATGGCAGGCCCGGCAGGACTTGAACCTGCAACACCCGGTTTTGGAGACCGGTGCTCTGCCAGTTGAGCTACGGGCCTGCGATAAATTCATTTCGCTTCTTTGTGAAGAGTGTGCTTTCTACATTTGGGGCAGTACTTATTTACTTGAAGTTTTTCTCTTGATTGTCTTCCCTTACGGACGACGTAATTTCTTGAATGACATTCCGTACACATAAGGGTTACAAAATTTTTCTTGTTTTTTGCCATTTTTTCACCCCTTAGAGAATCTGGTGGAGAGGGGTGGATTTGAACCACCGAAGGCAATCCGCCAGCGGATTTACAGTCCGCCCCCATTGGCCACTCGGGCACCTCTCCGTTCTTGGAGCCAGCGAAGGGATTCGAACCCCCGACCTACTAATTACAAATCAGTTGCTCTACCAACTGAGCTACGCTGGCACCCTTTGCGTATTGTACAATATAAGTACTCCCCTTGTCAAGCTTCGAATAAAGTATTATACTTATGTTGGAAGTCAAGTTCGACAGGTGAAAGATTTTATGATTTTGTCTTTCAATTTTCTGCATTTCGGGAGGTGAGATTACTGGAAACTATTTCGCGCTTTAAAATACCAGACTCAGTAGATCTCGTGAGTTTTTTGGGTGAATATGATTCGAATTTGAAGGCCATAAGAAAGTATTTTGATATCAATGTGAAGATGGTAGACAGTGAACTTTGGTTGAAAGGTGAAGAAAAGTCAGTTCAACGAGCAAACAAGTTACTTGCAAGAATGATCGACAGAGTTTTAGAAGAAGGTTCTGTTGACGTTAGAGATCTTTTTAACACGAAAGAAAGGGCATCACGTAAAATAGAAGGTGTCGGTGTTTTCCCAAAAACAACTGGCCAAAAGCGCTACATAGAAGCAATGCAAGAGAATGATCTCGTAATTTCTATAGGACCAGCCGGAACGGGGAAAACTTACTTGGCTGTGGCCATGGCAGTTGAATCTTTAAGAAGAGGTGAAGTGCAGAGAATAATATTGGCAAGACCTGCTGTTGAAGCGGGTGAAAAACTTGGGTTTCTTCCAGGTGACATGTTAGAGAAGGTCGATCCTTATCTTCGACCATTGTACGATGCTTTGTTTGACATGATGAGTCCAGAAAGATTCAATTATTACAAAGAAAAAGGGATCATAGAAATAGCCCCTCTTGCTTATATGAGAGGAAGAACGTTGAACGAAGCTTTCATAATCCTTGATGAAGCCCAAAACACAACTCGAGGTCAACTAAAAATGTTTTTGACGCGTATGGGTTTTGGCTCCAAAGCTGTTATAACGGGAGATGTTACGCAAATAGATCTCGAAAAGCGCGAAGAATCGGGCCTTTTGGAGTCGGAAAAGATTCTCAAAGGTATTGAAGGAGTTGAATTCGTTTATCTCTCTAAAGAAGATGTCGTACGTAACTCGTTGGTAAAAAGAATAATAAAGGCGTATGAGGACTTTGAATCCCAAAATCTCAACTCAAAGTGACAAAAAGATAAAGATGTATGTATACCATCTGTTGATGCCGTTGCTCTTGTTGATGGTGAGCAAATTTTCAGTCGTTCCCAATCTTAATTGGATAAGTGCTTATATAATTGTGGGAGGAGCAAATGCAATAACTTTTTCATGGGTAAGTGAACACGTGATTTTGTTCAAAATGCACAAAGAATATTTTTGGACATATGCTTTTGTACTTTTGCTCACATCATTTCTCATCTCTGTGGGATACGATTTATTTGGATTATATGGACTGCCAGTGTTCTTCGGCGTCTTAGCCATCACAGCTTTAATGGGAATTGAAAGCGGAACGGCTGCTGCCATTACTTTATCCACAATAGCGGCTGTAAGCGGGAATGGAAATTTCAAACTTTTTTCCATGTACGCCATAGCTTCAATAGGCGCTATTTTTCTAACTAAAAGGCTCGATAAAAGATTTGATTTTTCAAAAGCGGCATTGTGGAATTCACTGATCTCCGTTGCAATGGTGTTTGCCATGAATTCTGCCTTTTCTCCCTTTGAACTTCAATTTAAAAGTTTGTTCTTAGCGGGAATAAATCCTTTTGTATCAATGGTGCTAATACTCGGTGTTTTACCTTATATCGAATACTTATCAAGGATATATTCAAACATGGGACTGATAGAGCTTGGAAATCTTGGACACCCTTTGGTAAAACAACTGTTGACGAAAGCACCTGGCACTTATTTTCACAGTGTTATGTTGTCTAATATGTGTGAAAGTGCCGCTCAAAGGATTGGTGCCAACTATGTTTTGGCGAGAATAGGGCCGTATTTTCACGATATTGGTAAAATAAAACGGCCTGAATTTTTTGCTGAAAATCAACAAGATTCCAATCCACACGATTCCATATCACCGATGATGAATTATCTTGTGATAGCTTCTCATGTCAAATATGGGGAGGAATTATCTCGCTCCTCGAGGCTTCCTTTGTTGGTGGAAGACATGATAAAAGAACACCATGGGACAAGAATGGTATCATTTTTCTATCAAAAGGCTCTTTCTGAAAATCTTAAAGTTAGTCCAGACGATTTCCGATACCCGGGGCCCAAACCTCGAACCAAAGAATCCGGAATTGTAATGTTGGCAGACTCCTGTGAAGCTGCCGTGAGATCGTTAAAATCACCTTCACTTCCCAAAATTCAAAACACGGTGGAAGAAGTTGTTAACAAGATATACAACGAAAGGCAACTTGATGATTCGAGCTTAACGTTAAGAGATATAGATCAAATAGTTGAAGAGTTTTCAAAAGTCTTATTTGCCATGCATAAAAAGCGTATAGAATATCCAAAAACCACCCAAGAAGTTGAAAAGGTGATAAAAATTGCAAAAATGTGAGATTTTTAACGAACAGAACATAAGTTTGAACATTTCGATTTTAAAGTTCATATGTGAACGTGTTATCGCCGAAGAAAGAAAAAACTTTTCTCGATCTTCCTTCAAGGGTCCGTATAACATCAACCTCGTGTTCGTGAGCAAGAAAGACATGACATATTACAACCATTACAGGAACGCTGAGGGTTCCACAGATGTTTTGTCGTTCAGGTATGCAACGTCTGAATTGCTGGGAGAAATTTACGTTTGTCCAGAGTGTGTTAAAGAGAACTCTGAATACTTCAAGGTCCCCTTTGGAGAAGAAATGGTGAGAGTTTGTATTCATGGTATACTTCATCTTTTTGGTTATGATCACGAAGAAGATGAGGATGAAGCCAAAGTGATGTTTGAGAAGCAGGAAGCCTATGTTCGAGAATTTTCTGACTCTTTAGACAATATCTCTTGAATGGCTCTTGTGAGATCGATCAGCTCATCATCTGAAGCTTCATCATTTACATTTTGAATGACTTCCTCGGGTTTTTCCATAATTTGTTTTTTCCCCTTTTGCGTGTCTTGTTCTTTTGCCAACAAGCTTTCCAGTCTGTTTCTTATTTCTTCTTCAGAAGGCATATCCGATGGTGGAGTATCAACAACGTTTTTTGTTGGCATACTGTTGACAAATATTTCTTCACCCTCAGAGTTTTCCACAACATCGTCAAGTGCGGCATGAGAAATACGAAGAGACTTTCTTAATTTTTGACGTGTATAGAGGAAAAATGCCAACATGATGATTGAAAAAATCGAGAAAAACAACATCCAACCGACCCACAAAGGCAAACTTTCCTTTTTGACCTTTTTGATGGGAGAATTACTCAAACTTTCCCATTGAGCGATCTCTTTTAAAAAATTCCGTCTTGAAACTTGATTCGTACCGCTATTGCTTATGTGGGAAAAGTCTTTGCTCGGAAGATAAGCCCTGGCCGTAACAAGATCACCATCGTACAGAGCACTTATTCCTATCATGTATTTGATGTTAGAAGTGTTTTCGATAGAAGGCTGTAACAAAAGAGCCATTTTCAAATACTTTTCCGCTTTTTGATAGTTACCGGCATTGAAGGCTGCTACCCCTTCTGAATAATAAAAATCAACATTTTTCCCAAAACTGATTACCATCACAATGAATATTAACAGTGAAAATATGAGAACCTTATTGAACTTTTTGATATCTTTTAAGTTCATACTTCCCTCCTTTGTATTGGAGAAGAAAGATAGAACCGTTGAAAGTAACTGCATCGATTGTGTTGTTTATCACCTGGTATATCGGGATTTTTACTCTACTCAGGGTATCATAAATGTTTAACGTTCGCCTTCCAACAACAACTAACAAATTGTTGCAAAAAATCAATTTCAGATTACCCACGTTACCGTTTCCTATGATCTGAACACCGTGGGTTTTCATATCAATGGCAAGAAGGATGTAATTCGATGAAAGAAGATAAATCACATCATCTTTTATGTAAACAGAGTTTATCGGGATATATTGGTCAGAGTTAAAACCGGCTTTTTCCATAATTTCTTTCATCTTTTCAAAGAAAGAACCTGCATGGTTTTCAATGTTATAAACTGCAATGTAAGAATCACTCACTATCACAAAAGAATGGTTTGAAGGAATGTAACGCATCGTTGAATACTTACCTGGGATTTTCAAAAGAATTTTTCTTTCAGTTACATTTTCAAACAACGTAGAAGTGGCTTCGCTTTTAAGGGCATAAATTGCCTTATTTGTCACGAATATTGAGCGATAATTGCTAAACGGAAGCTTGTATTTGAGTTTTGAGGTGCTCCCCACAAAATCAAGCACTTGCATGTTTTTTGTGACGATGTACATGTGGCCTTCGTAAGTGTTGGAGAATCTGATCTGTCCCCTGTATATGAGTTGGTATCCTCCAAAAGATAAAAAATACACCGATTTGTTGGAGACGAGGTATATACCTTCCAATCCTTCTAGAATTTTCTTAGCTTTGGGAACGTGTATGGAGTAAGACTGAGAAAAATATGTCCCTTCAGATGCAGGTTTGATTAAATAATCACCGGCTGATAAATACTTGTAGCTTCTCGAAACGATCTCAGGAGATGAAGCCGTAGTTTTAGAGGCAGACATGGAATTTTTGGTTTCAACAAAACTGTCAGATTTAAAAACGGTTTTAGAATTTATGCCTCCCCCACCTATAAATTTTTTCAAAGTGTTTTGCACATCTTGATGTGTGAATATGCTGTAAAATGAGTATGGAAATTTTAATTTCACATTTCCAAAGTAAAGCGCACTCTTTTCAGAAACAACTCCATCCCCCTCACCATCGATCAACTGTGGAAATAAACTTTCCATTTTTGGGGATTTTTGCAAGGAAATGTTGGGCTTCGTACCAGCAATGGATAGAAAAACCGTGTCGGTAGGTTGTGGTGTGCTGTTTAATCTGGATAAAAAACCAGAGTTTGGAGAAATGTCTTTTGCAAAGAAATTTACCAATCTCAAATAAGCCGTTGAAATATTAATGGCATAATTTACGGCTTTTGGAGATATGGAAAATTCACGACTCACAAAATCTGTCCCCGCGTTGTATAAATTACTCAACACGTAAGGTGATGCAAAATCGGTTCCCAAACTTGGCGTATCGAACAGCACAACTTTTTTTACTCCTTTTAACGTTGGATTGGTTTGAAGGGCATATCTCACTATTAATCCGCCGATTCCTTGCGCTATAATGTAAGTTTGTCCGCTGAGTGTGGAAAGAATGTTGGCCAGATTTTCTCCCATGTACTGAGTATAGCTGGAAACACCAACTTTTTGAAAGTAATCGATAATCTTTGCCGTATATGATAAACTCTTCGTTGAAGTTAAAGGATAAGAAAATACGTAGACGTTGTAGTTTGGAAAATTTTGTACCCATAAGTTTCGAGCAACTCCAGGAATATTACCGCTAAAATTTATGTTGCTCCCAGGTACTATAACGAGGTTTGGAGAATTATCGGAAACTTTCCTGATAAGTTTAAATCCATAACTGGAGTTGCTTTGCTTGAGGGTTATCCCAACAATTCCTGGAAAATACGTTAAAACCTCCAAATAATGGTACCCATTTTTTATTCTGATTTGTCCCCCGTAAAGTGTGTACGGCATACCGCCGATTATTTCAACGGCACTCAAGTTTGAGCTGGTATCACCAAGATAATAATTTGGCGGAATCGGTATCCAAACTTTCAAGGGAGCGCGTGCCATTGTTTTGAGCCCACTCTTCCATGTAATGTCGTAAAGATTCCCAACAAAACTTGCCGCTATTTCCGCACTTGTGTACATGGACGTAGATGAGGCGACTACAGATACGATGGCCTTATTTCCAGCATCAAGTGCACCCTCCTCGGGATACACCTTTGCCATTATTACCGTCGCTCTTTCCGCCTTGTACCTATTTGAAATAAAAAGATAAAAAGCTACGCTCAGGCTCGAAACGACAATGATTCCTATCAAGATCTTTTTATTTTTAATAAGCCCCTCCAAAAAAAGACCGATTTTAACAAAAAAAGGACCAATTTGGGGAATTTTCAATTTACATCTTCCTTAAAAGTTTCTCCGATTTTTCAAAAG
>WFSH01000122.1 GCA_015486145.1 Mesoaciditogaceae bacterium | reverse complement strand
TCATTCTGAACTTGATTCAGAATCTCGATCCACCTTGTTAGTTGCTTGGAGATCCTGAATAGTTCCTTCGGAACTTTCAGGATGACGTTAAGGTCAAAGACTCCAAATAAAAGAACGAATCAGTTTTGACAAGGCTTCAAAAAGATTACACTCACCGCTTGTAAAGCGGTACTAAAATGTCGCTTTTCAAGCGTCTGATGTGATTTTTCTCTAATCTTTTCTGGGTGGCATGAATTACGCTAAATAAAATGAAAGGAGGATGAATCTAATGATTAAAAAAATTTCTTTTTTATCTACAGTGCTGGCACTGGTGTTAATCTTATCGGCGTGCTTTTTGACCGGTCCATTAAAACCGACAAATCTTACGGTAAGTACAGGCTATAAATCCATTTCCATAAATTGGAAAGATAACGCCACAAATGAGGATGGTTACAAAATTTCGCGAAGCGTAAACGGAACGAGCTTCACGATCGTGAAAAATCTTTCAAAAAACACCACATCCTATATCGACTCAAATCTGAACCCGAATATCAAATATTATTACAAAGTGGGTGCTTACAACGGTGCAGGTGTGTCATGGAGTAACGTTGTATCTGTAAAACCCAAAGGTCCCGCAACTGTGAAGGGAAGAGTTTACACGTACACCGGCAAATCCTCATTTATATCAAGCGTTGAGTCGGGTAAAGCAAAGCTAAACACCAACATAGCCGATGCCAAATATGTTCCAAATGAAGTAATAGTATCTTTCAAAAATCGAGAGCCCGCCAAAATTGCGTTGTCAAAACTCAAAGCCCCCTTTGAGTTTGAGGTGAAGGAAAAATTTTCTTCGAATGATGGACAATTTGGATTCACCGTATTAAAGGTCAAAAATATTTCAGTCGAAAAAGCTGTTGAATTCTTTTCGAGTTTGCCAAATGTCGAATATGCCGAGCCCAATTACATTGCAAGCGAATTGATCGTACCGAATGATCCCTACTACTCAAAACAGTGGAACCTTCCTAAGATCCACATGACCTCCGCGTGGAATTTAGAAAAAGGTAACAACACGATAATCGTTGCCGTGATTGACAGCGGAGTGGATTATTACCATCCCGAATTGAATTCGGTGGTAATAAAGGGATATGACTTTGTCAACAACGATTATTATCCTTTCGATGAAAGAGGACACGGTACACACGTAGCAGGTATTATCGCAGCCGAAACAAACAATCATCAAGGTGTTGCCGGAATAAACTGGGGTGGTTATTATTCCACTAAAATCTTAGCGGTTCGAGTACTCAACGAAAAAGGGAAAGGCTCTTACTCCAACATCGCCAAAGGTATCGTGTATGCACTTGAACACAGTGCGAAAGTGATAAACATGAGTTTGGGAGGTCTTTACCCATCTACCACACTTTACAATGCGTTGAAATACGCCTACTTGAACGACACTTTGTTGGTAGCCGCAGCGGGTAATAACCACTCGTATCAGCTGCTTTATCCCGCAAAATACACAAATTATGTTATTTCGGTAGGTGCCGTTGCACCGGATAACACGAGGTCGTATTATTCAAACTACCATCCAAGCCTTGAAATTGTTGCCCCCGGTGGAGAGATGAGTTATGCCGGAGATCCACATGGAGTTTACAGCACGTATTATGCCACCTCCACACACAGTCATACCTATAAATATATGCAAGGAACATCTATGGCTGCCCCACATGTTTCTGGGTTGATAGCGTTGATGCTCTCCAAAGGCATTACAGGCAACTCATTAATAAGATCTATACTCCACTCTACCGCGATCGATTTAGGCTCAAGCGGAAAAGATTCGTACTTTGGGTACGGCTTGATCAACGCGTATGCAGCACTTACTTATACAAGTTCATGGGAACCCTTGATGGTGTGGGCTATAGACAGCAGCAACAATCACACGCTTCAAGTATCTTACGCGAAAGACGACGGCACGTATTTGCTTAAAGTCCCACCAGCAACCGTGAAACTGTACGCTTGGCAAGATTTTGATCACTCAAATACCATAAGCTCTGGAGATTTTTACGGTTACTACGGATACAACGGCGGTTCAACGGTACCAATAATTTTTAGCACCTATGCGGATCACATCTATTCAAAAATAATTCGTGTAAGCTCAAGAATAGATGACACGTACAAACCTATCATAACAAACGAAATCTTGAAGTTAAAAGAAAAAGCAATCAAAACGCATTACAAAGAACTTCGCCAAAAAATGGAGGATGAATTTTGACCCCCTTCTTAATTTCTTTCTCCCTTTTTTACAATCCCCATCGTTAAGACGGGGATTGTTGTTATTCCTTACAAAAAAGGAGAGAATTGAAAACCAAAACCTCCAAAATCTCTCATAGATATTTCACGGATACTTCACATTATAGAAAGGCTTCAAGGGTAAAATTATAATTAATTAGCATAAGTCCATAAGGCGCTCTTCATTTTTGTGTGGCAAAACGTGTAAAAAAGTGATAGATTCTTTGACAAATCAAATAAAAATTAAAACTCACACTCGAAGTACTGTCAGGACATATGAGCTTTCATCTGGAGATTCATAAAAATGGAATTGAGAGGCATGAGACATATTGAAAAACTGAAGCATTCAAGAATGGATGTCTTAGCATACTTTGATCTTGTTTTTTCGTTTTTACCATCCCTTGAAGCCTTCGTCAAAACATATGAAGACGCCATACAAGATGTGAAAGAACAGAGAGCAAGATTGCACAGTGTGCAATGTATTCTTGCTTTCACGACCAAAGCGATAGCTGCGAAGGAAGGCACAGGATG